>CAJKRH010000002.1 GCA_905202255.1 uncultured Ruminococcus sp. | reverse complement strand
CACTTCACGCTGCCGTAGATTATATCCATGAGCGCCGCCTGCGACTTTTCGCTCGGAATGACATAATCCATTCCGTGTTCTTCGCATACTTTCTGGTATGAGCCGGATTTCACCGTTCCGTCCGTCGCCATTATGCCGAGTTTTTTCGCTCCTACCTTTTTTGCCTGCTTTACCGTTTCTTTTATTATATTAAGTACCGGCACAGGTGAGTCTTTGCTTATCTCGCTGTAAAAATAATGCGCCGTATTGCACGGAATTGCTATTATTTCTGCGCCTGCCGTGCAGAGCTTATGTATTCCCGCTTTCATCGCGGGCATAGGGGAAACTTTACTTTTCCCCGTTATAAATTCGGTTCTGTCGGGAATCGAGGCTCCGCTCAGGAGCACAACATCTATATGCTCCTGGTCGCAGTTTGCTTTTGTATGCTCGGTTATCAGTCTGTAGAAATATACGCTCGACATCGGTCCGAGTCCGCCGAGTATACCGAGTGTCTTTTTGTACTCATTCATAGATTTCTCCGCAGGCTTCAGTGATAAAGCCTGTATTTTTTATAGTATCTGAAATTGTGTATTAAAAAATATGCGTATCTGCGCGGATTTATTCGCAGGTCATATCCATATCCGAGCGATGAAGATCCGCGCCCGCTTTTTACTATTTCTTTCGCCTTTTCGACAAGGGCTTTGTTGGCGGTATATTTATATACCACGCCGAGAGGCACAGCGTGCCAGAATGTGTCGGGCTTGCCGTAGATTATCTCATCTCCGAGAGAGTCAAAGCAATCCTCCACGATAAGACGGGCAATATTTATACCGCTTCCCGTGACATAATAGTTGCTTCGCCCCTGACGCAGATTTATCTCGAATACACGGTAGGTATCGCTTTCGGCATCGTATTTTATATCGAAATTGGAAAATCCGCGATAGCCGATATCGTCGAGAAAATTGCGTATTTTATCAAAGAGCGGCTTATTTCTGTATGTGATTATCGCTGCATGATTGCCTATTGCTTTCGGCGTATGCTCCTCGAGAAGCACATTTCCGAGGCACATCATGCGAACCTTGCCGTTTTTGTCGGAATAGCAGGTCAGAACAGACATATTGCAGTCTGCGCCCGCGACAAACCGCTGCAATATTATTTTGTCGGGATATCCCGAAGCATATATCTCTTTTATAATCCGAAGAGCCTCATCGGAGTTTTTGGCGGTATATACCTTTTTCATGCCGTCAAAAGGATGCTTCCAGTAAAGCACGGAACTGGAAGGCTTGATTATCATCGGATAGCCGAAATCGGGAAGATTTTCCGCTGTAGCTTCGTCCGCCGAAGAAATTACTTTCGTATCGGGATAAGGAATGCCGTATTTTTCGCAGGTCTCATAGAATGACGCTTTGAAAATAAGGTGGTTAACAAGCGCCTTATCGGGACATGGGCAAAAATAGTATCCCGAGAGTTTTTCTCGGTTGAGTATTATCTTTTCAGCGTAGTCGTCCGTACAGCCGACGAGAAAAGGGGAAGAGTCGGCATGCTCTTTGGCAAAGCCGATAAGCTTATCCGTCAGCGCGATGTCGGTTATGTCTTTATCTATCAGATGGAAATTTATAAATTTCGAGTATTTTATCGTTCCGAGGTTGCATTTGCCGAAAACCTCGGATGTGACTCCGTATGCCTCATGAAATGCTCTTGCCACGCTGTAGCAGTTCAAATCAGCACCGAGAAGCACGGGAATAATCTTTTTGTTCTTCAACTTCCAAAGCCCCCATTTTGGGTAAATATTTTCATATAAAATAGTATACCACATATTTCCGAAATAAAAATATATTTTTTGAAAAAAATTGAAAATTTCGGAAAAAAAGCGGCAAAAGAAAAAATCCTCCGCCGATGGGAGGATTTTTGCCTTTTTACTGCAAATCAAATTATTCGGCAGCAGGAGCCTCTACGGGGCAAGTACCCTGGCAAGCACCGCACTCAACGCACTCGTCGGGATTGATAACATACTTGCCGTCCTTTTCGGAAATAGCGCTTACCGGGCAAACATCAGCGCAGGAACCGCAGCCGATGCACTTTTCGGAATCGATAACATAAGGCATAATTATTCTCCGTTTCTCGGCAGCGATGAGATTTTGTTTGAGCGATGCCTTGCTGCCGCGGGGCATCATTACACTATCATTTTATCATAAAAATCGAAAAAGTCAAGTTTTTTGCGCGTAAAATAGCAAAGTAATAAATAAATTTTCGCCTTTGAGAGAAAATATTCATACAAAATCTGTTTTCTCGGAGATAAAGTATGAATTTGGATTCAAAAAACTATAAAAAATACGCAAAAGAACGCGCAAAAAAATCGCCGCTCGCCAAAGACTGCTTTATGGCTTTCCTCATCGGCGGCGCCATATGTACGCTCGGGCAGGTGTTTATGATTATATATGAAGCCGTGGGCGTGCCCGAGGATATAGCCAAAAGCCTCGTCCCCGTGACGCTCGTTTTCCTCGCCGCACTTTTTACGGGCATCGGAATATTCGATGATTTGGCAAAGATTGCGGGCGCAGGTACACTTGTGCCGATAACAGGCTTTGCAAACGCTGTTGTTTCTCCCGCGATAGACAATAAAAGCGAGGGCTTTATCATGGGCGTCGGCGCAAAAATGTTTGTGATAGCAGGTCCCGTTATAGTTTACGGCATCATAAGCTCCGTGCTTTACGGCGTGATATACTATATCGTCGGGCTTTTCTGAGGTGGCATATGGATGTGATAAAAATAAATAAGCCCGTATATATTGCGGGGACAGCGGCGATAGTCGGAAAAAGAGAGCACGAAGGTCCGCTCGGCGCGGATTTCGATATGCACGATGACAGCGAAAAATTCGGCATGGACACATGGGAAAAAGCGGAAAGTGAAATGCAGCGCCGCGCACTGACGCTCGCTCTCGCAAATGCGGGAATGGGCGGCAAGTCTCCCGACGCCGTTTTCGCGGGCGACCTAATGAATCAGTGCACAAGCTCCGCCTACGGACTAATGGACTTTCAGGCGCCGTATTTCGGACTTTACGGTGCATGCTCCACCTTTGCCGAATCGCTGATGCTGTCGGCACTCATGGTAAATGCAGGATATTTCAATGCCTGCGCCGCAGTTACTTCTTCGCATTTCTGCACGGCAGAGCGTCAGTTCCGCTTTCCGCTCGAATACGGCGGTCAGCGCACGCCCACGGCACAGCGCACGGCTACGGCATCGGGTGCCGCCGTCGTTTCCTCGGATTCCGCCTCGGATATAAAGATATCTGAGGTGCTTCCCGGGCGTATCATCGACAAAGGCATTACCGATATAAACAATATGGGCGCGGCGATGGCTCCCGCCGCAATAGACACGCTGACAAGGTATTTTAGTGATACGGGAAGCTCGCCCGATGATTTTGATATGATACTGACGGGCGACCTCGGCAGAGAGGGTCACGGTATCGTCTGCGATATCATGCTCTCGGAGGGAAAAGACCTCAGAAGCGTATACAACGACTGCGGACTGCTCCTCTACAATATAGAAAGTCAGGATATGCATGCAGGCGGCTCGGGATGCGGTTGCAGTGCCGCCGTGATAGCGGGACACATAATGAAAAGAATGCGTGCGGGAGAACTTCACAATGTGCTCTATCTCGCAACAGGCGCGCTGATGAGCCCCGGAAGCGTTTTTCAGGGACTGAGCATACCCGCCATCGCCCATCTCGTTCATTTCACAGCATAAAGGAGGACAAAATGGATACTTTTCTTGAACTTTTGAAAGCATTTGTCATAGGTGGACTCTTCTGCCTTGTGGCGCAGATACTCATAGACAAAACCGCGCTCACTCCCGCGAGAATACTCGTGCTCTATGTAACTGCAGGCGTATTTCTAACCGCAGTTGGACTTTATGAGCCGATTGTAAAGTTTGCCGGATGCGGAGCGACCACGCCGCTTACCGGATTTGGCTATTCGCTTGCCAAAGGCGTGCAGAAAGCGGTAGACGAGACAGGAATTTTCGGTGCGCTGACGGGAGGATTCACCGGCACAGCGGCAGGCATATGTGCGGCGATAACATTCGGCTATATATTTACCCTCATATTCCGCGGCAGACCGCGCGACTGAACCGCAGAGGTCTTTACCCGATGATGACGGCTTTTTCAGGCGTTATCATCGGGTTTTCATCTGACAGAGACTCAAATTGCCTGTAAATTCTTGACAATTTCGCCTCACTTTGATATAATAAAGAAAAAAGCGGAGGTTTTCATCATGAAACTTATTATAGCGATAGTAAATAACGACGATGCCCATTTCGTAAATACAAGCCTTACAGGCGCAGGCTTCCATATCACAAAGATTTCGTCTACAGGCGGATTTCTGCTCAGCGGCAACTCGACATTTCTTCTCGGCGTTGACGAAAGCCGTATCGATGAGGCTCTCGAGATAATCAAGACCCACAGCAAGAGACGCACGCAGAATGTACCGCTTACAGTGCCCGGTACCATGGCAAACAGCGCCATGATGAATACGGCGAGCGTTACCGTCGGCGGTGCCACGGCTTTTATAATCGATGTTGAAAAGTATATAAGATTTTAATGAAAAACAATAATTTCGTACTGCTCGGAAACGAGGAAACGAAGAAATACTTTACGGGCGCGATTTCTGCAGGAAAGCTGGCTCATGCCTATATTTTCGAGGGAACGGCAGGCTCCGGCAAGAAAACTCTTGCCCGAGGAATTTGCATGCTCATGGCTTGCCGCGAGCATGGCGACGAGCCGTGCGGCTTGTGTGAAAACTGCATTGCCGTCGCTCACGGCACCTGTCCCGACATACATATGCTGACCGTGGAAGAGGGCAAAAAGACGATAGGCGTGGACGAGGTGCGCGATTTCTTTGCCACAGCTTCGCTTACACCGTCCGTGCTTGATTTCAAGGCGTATATCATTGATAAAGCCGACACTCTGACGCTTCAGGCGCAGAATGCACTGCTGAAAATCATAGAGGAACCACCCTCATATACATATATATTTCTGCTTTGCGAAAATTCGGAGAAATTGCTCCCCACGGTTCGCTCGAGAGCGCAGAAAATAATCATGCAGGCTTTTGAAGCGTCCGAAATCGAGGAATATATAAAGAAAAGCGGCATCGGATATGATGAAGAGTCGCTTCATTTTGCCGTGCGCAATGCGTCCGGCAGTATAGGAAAGGCGACAGAGCTTTTAACGGAGAAAACGCTGGACAGGGAAGCGTACGATATAGCGCGTTCCGTCGTTTCGGCGCAGAACTCCAAAAATGAAGAAATATCCTATTTTGCTTTTCTCAAAATATTCAGCGATAAGATAAACTCGCGCGAGCTTCTTCTGAAAGTCTGCTCATGTCTTACGCGTGCATATGCCGATATCATCGCTTATTCGGTGAAAAACAGCGATGATATGAACTTTTTCACTCTTGACGAGATGAACAGGATATCATGCAGTATCGGAGTTGACAGCGCGATAAAATGCTCTGAAGCCGTTATGAAAACGGCTCTTCTTCAGCAGTCGAATGTAAATATCAGCCTGTCCCTGACAGCGCTTGCTTCCATGCTATGGAATAATGTATAAATACGGAGAATAATATGAATAAAGAAAACATAGATACCGAAAATGTAACCGCAGAAGAAAAAACCTCCTATGAAATAGTGGGTGTTAGATTCAAAGAGAATGGAAAAACATACTACTTTGACCCACAGGGCACGGCATGTACCACCGATGACAAAGTTATAGTGGAAACAGCGCGCGGACTTGAATTCGGTTATATATCGATTGCAAACCGCATAGTAGATGCATCAAAGGTCGTCCTGCCACTGCGCCCTGTCATCAGAATAGCGACTCCCCCCGATATCGAGCGTTATAATGCGAATAAAGACAAGGAAAAGGAAGCCTTTGCTATCTGCGAGGAAAAGATTGCCGCGCGAAAGCTTGAAATGAAGCTTGTTGATGTGGAATATACCTTTGACAATACAAAGCTGATTTTCTACTTCACAGCCGACGGAAGAATCGATTTCCGCGAGCTTGTAAAAGACCTTGCGGCTGTATTCAAAACAAGAATCGAGCTTCGTCAGATAGGCATACGCGATGAGACAAAGCTTATCGGCGGTCTCGGTGTCTGCGGCAGACCTTTCTGCTGTAAAAAGTTTTTGCCGGATTTCGTTCAGGTATCTATAAAGATGGCAAAGGAACAGAACCTTTCGCTTAATTCGCAGAAAATTTCCGGTGCCTGCGGCAGGCTTATGTGCTGTCTGCGCTATGAGCATGAAGTATACGAGGAAGAGCTGAAGAAAACTCCGAAGCTTGACAGCGAGGTCATGACGCCGGACGGTGTCGGCACTGTATGCGAAGTAAATCCTCTTGCGGGGCTCGTGAAAGTCCGCCTTTTCGAGACGCAGACGGTAAAGCAGTATTCGCGCGATGATGTAAAACAGACCGCAAAGAAGAACAGCTCGAACGAAACGGAAGAAAAAGCCTCCGATAATAAATAAACAATATAATTATTATTAAGGAAAGGATTTTTCACGATGCGTCTTATTGAGATATTAAAATCCGTTTTTCTCGGCATAGTCGAAGGAATAACGGAATGGCTTCCGATAAGCAGTACGGGACATATGCTCCTTGTCGATGAATTTCTCACGCTTGATATGAGCGAGAGCTTCAAGGAGATGTATTTCTATGTTGTCCAACTCGGCGCGATACTTGCTGTCGTCCTGCTTTTCTGGAATAAAATGTTTCCGTTTCAGTTTAAGGATAAATCACAACCCGTTTTCAGAAAAGATGTGTTTTCCACATGGCTAAAAGTAGTCGTGGCATGTATTCCCGGCGCTGTGGTAACGCTGCTTTTCGATGATTATATCGAGGCTCACTTGCATACGCCGCTTGTCATTGCGATAGCACTGATTTTCTACGGCATAGCTTTTATTATAATCGAGGCATGGAACAAAAAGAGAACTCCGAAAGTGGAAACTCTCGGAGATATCAGCTATTATACGGCGTTTCTCATCGGGCTTTTTCAGGTGCTTTCCATAATCCCCGGAACATCGCGCAGCGGCGCCACAATAATAGGAGCGTTGCTCATCGGTGTATCAAGAGTTGCGGCGGCTGAATTTACATTCTTTCTTGCCGTACCCGTAATGTTCGGCATGAGCGCGATAAAGATAATCAAATTCGGACTGCATTTCACGGCAGAAGAGGTGGTGATACTTGCGGTCGGCACTATAGTGGCATTCTTTGTCTCTGTGGCGGTGATAAAATTCCTCATGGGATATATCAAAAAGCATGATTTCACCGTGTTCGGTTGGTACAGAATAGCGCTTGGCATACTTGTGATTTTATTGATGTGCATAAAGTAAATAAAAAGGCAGACTTATCGGTCTGCCTTTTGCTGTAATTATTGATTTTTGCTGTATTTTTTCAGTTCTGACGCATATTTCGGATTTTTCAGAAGCTCGGCGCGCCTGCCGTTTTTGGCGTTCATACGCAAATCCGTAATCCAATCAATAAGCGGCTTTTCGCGCTGTTCCTCAGGGCGGCAATCGTAGAAAGCATGGTAAAGCGTATCTTCTTTTTTCATGCGTTCGGTCAGCAGTGATGCGGCAAAAAGATATTTTTCCTGTATTGCCGCGACCTGTTCATCCGTGCCGCCACGGTAGCATAAATCGTTTTCCATTCTGCAAAGAAAAGATTCGGCTGTCATAAGGAAAAATGCTTCGTCGGTCTCTTCAAATGCACTCAGTAGCAAATTTCCGCAGTGAATGGCGTGTTCCACCTTTTCATCCATAGAGAGGGAAGTGTCAAAAAACACCTTTCTGCCGAATTTATCTGCCGCAAACTCCGCAAGTTCATACATGTTTTTTCGTACATGGAAATAATATTCGCTTGTATCTTTTGCAAACAGTTGTTCGCTTTTCTGACCGCAAGTGCCATACCAATTAGTGAATTTTGCATTGTATATATTCAATGCTTCGTCCGTTCTTCCTTCAGCGTGCAGAATTTTTGCGCGCATATTCCAAGTGCCGAGACGAATATTTTCATCCGTACAGCCCTCAATTATCTTGTCGCAAATGCCAAGAAACTCATCCTTATGCGCAATAAGAACAGCAGGGTCGTTATCAGCCGCATCGCCTGCGATATTCCACATATAATAATTCATTATCCGATAGTCATTGGGATAGTCACTATAAGCCTTTGTTATGAATTCGCGGGTCTTTTCGGCACCGTATTTTCGATATGATTTCAGGTATAATTCGACTGTGTTATCGATATCAGCCTGAATTTTTTCCTTATTATATCCCATGAGTTCATCAAGACTCACGCCGAAATAATAAGCCAGCGGTTGTAAAAGAGTAATATCGGGATAAGTTTCATCGCGTTCCCATTTGCTCACAGCCGCAGAGCTGACATTCATCGCCGCAGAAAGTTCATCCTGCGTGATTCCTTTTTTCTGCCGCAAGCTTTTGATATTGGCACCTATTGTTATTTTCATAAATGTCTCCTTGATAATTAAGATAAGCTGACGCCCGCTTCCGATTATATTATAGCAATGAATTGCACAAAAGTAAAGAGAACGCTATTCAATATGAAATTAACCGCAGGTTGAAATTATCGTAGTAACGGTAAAGCGCAAGCAGCCATGTGTGACTTGTCAGATTTCTCAAATCGGTTCGGATTTCCTCCGGAATAAGGACACGGGAAGAAGAGCTTGTGCATGCCTGCTATGCGCTTGGTTAGCAGAGCAGTCACCGACTTTTATACAAAATCTGCCTTTTGTAATTTAATTGCAGACACCGCACGACCAGCGGGAAATGCGGCTCTCTTAATGGATGCAATTATACAAAATTCCAGTTTTGTTTGACTGCGTGAGGCGGCACGGGCGGAGAACGCGAAGCGACGAGCGCCAGCGAGTAAAAAGCCCCTGCACAGGGGCGCCTGCCTGCGCGGCGAGCGCAAAGAAAGCGAAAAATCTGCACGAAGCCGAGAAGCGCCGCCATGCGAGCACACGCGGAGCGCGGCGGCGCGGACACGGGGGGGCGGTGCGAGCGACCCACGCGCCGCCCCGTGCCTGCGCAAGCAGGCGGGGGCGAGGGCGCGGAAGGCGAGCGCGCCCGTAAACTGCGAAGCGGTTTAAACGAGCGAAGCGAGTTCTCCAAAGGCGAAGCCGCGCGGCGACAGCTGTTGCGCAAGCACAGCTTCGCCGAGAAAAGCGGCGAGCACTATCCCGAGACTGCCGCCGCAGAGTTGCGAGCCGAAGGCGCGGCATCTCGAGGACTGGCAGGCGAGCCTACTCTACTTGATTTAAGTAACAGTATTCCGTCACTTCAAGCAATGGACACATTCCAAAATTCGTTCCACCTGACAAGTACGCAAGTGCTTTACAACCAGCGCACAAAACTATATCCCACGGCGGACGGTGAATACCGTCCCGTCGAAATCATGACATTTTCCGAGCCGATTTTCAATCCGCATCGCGTCGAGGCTTGCCGCGCCGACATCGGCGGCAAGGCTTCTCGGCGCTCGCGCCCAGAAGCCGAAGGCGAAGAGGGAGAAAGCCCGAACGAATGTTCGGTGCAAGCCCTGAACAGGGCGAAGCGGCGAGCCTTTGACCTCATGGCGTGCAATCCTGATTGCAATATGTTCGTCACGCTGACGCTCGACAGTGCGCGCATATCTCGCACCGACTGGGGCGAGATTGTGCGCAAGCTGAATGTGTGGCTTGACAACTGCGTGAGGCGGCGAGGGCTTAAATACATACTTGTGCCCGAGTATCACGCGGACGGCAACGCCGTCCACTTCCACGGGCTGATGAACGAGAGCGCGCTTGCGCTCTCGGACAGCGGCAAGAAACATGGGGGAAAAACTATCTATAATATCGAAAATTGGCGCTATGGCTTTACGACGGCGAAGCGGATAGGCGGAGGGGCTGACGAGCACGACCATGTATGCAAATACATTTTCAAGTACATGACAAAGAGTGCTCGCGCCCTGAAGCAAGACGCGCGCGCCAAAGTAAAGGTGGGCGGCAGGTACTTTCTCCATGGGGGCGCGTTAGCTGAACCGAGGTTCAGCTATTGCAATGCCGACTATAGCGAATCCTCCGGATATGAAATCGAAATAGAGGGCTGTGCGCATCTGAAAATTGAAAGCTTGATTTGACTTTTTTGCGATTGTCAATGACAAACGCGGAAAAATATGGTATAATGTCAAAAAGGGGGTGATAAAGTTAAAAGTGAATTTATCGACCGCGAAGCGTTTGAATTGCTCCTCGACATCATGCGAGACGACAACGCGCTTGCGCTCCGCGTCTCGCTCGCAACAGGCTTGCGCATCGGAGATGTGCTTTCCTTGCGTCCGCAGGATGTGCACGCCGACGGCGGCATATCATGCACCTGTCAAAAGACAGGGAAGCCGTTCACGGCTTCCGTGAGCGCGCGCATGGTGCGTGCGCTCTCAAACAATGCGAATTATCTTTGGGTCTTTCCCAGTCCGCGAAAGCCTACCGAGCATAAAACGAGGCAAGCGGTATGGGCTGATATAAAACGCGCCGTGCGGCTGTGTGGTCTTACGAAGAACATCACGCCGCATAGTGCGCGGAAAATATTTGCCGTCGGCGAGTTTCGCCGGAACGGCTTGGAAGCCGTCCAAAACGAGCTACAACACGACCGAATAAGCACGACCATGGATTTACGCCTTTTCCGACCTTTTAGGCGGCAAAAGGCGGCAATTCGCCCCTGAAAGGGGCACAAATGAGGGCAATTCGCCCGAATTTGTGGAAAAGTTTGTGGAAAGTCTTGTGGAAAATCTCGGCGGCGCAGAGGCTCTGCGCACAGCCCTCTGGGCATCTCTTACCGAGACTTTTCCAGATGCTCAGAGGGCGGCGCAAGCCGAATAAAAGAAAAAGGGTCTTGACAAATTTGTCAAGACCCTTTATAATGGCTTGTAGAAAGCTCCGAACACTCCCACGAGAACATCAAGCCGCACGCCCTCGCTCGGACTATGGGGAATGTCGTATGACAGGAAAATCCCCTGCACAGTACGCGCCTATAGCCAGTATAGCAGAAGTGCGGCGAAATGTCAACCCTTTTTGAGAAAAAAGGGCGGCGAAGCCGCACTTGTTTTTTCAAAAGCGGAACGGAGCCCCTGCCGCCGTCGCGCGTGGGCGCGGTGGCGGCATAAACCAAACTAAAAAGAAAGGCAAAAGACGGAAAGAGGCGCAGCACCTCGAAAGCCCGATGCCGAACGGCACAAAAGCCGAAACCGAGACGCAACCATACAAAACGCAAATTTTGTAAGCAACGGAGAAAAATCGCGCGCCCCGAGCGCACAATGTGCGCGCGATTTTTCGAGTACTCACTAATTGAGGGCGTCGCCGACGGGCGGAAGCCCGTAAGACTGCCATCAATTATACAAAATGCAAATTTTGTATAATTGAGGGAATAGAAATATATAAAAAAGCCCGAAAAACGGGCTTTTTTCATGTTATAGATGATGTATGCTTCATTCAGGCTTTCGATATTGGCATTTTTACATAAAACTCTTCATGCCGAGTTTGCTGAGAAATCTGCAAATCTTTTCGCCTTTCGGAAGCATCATGAGTTCTTCCTTAGTAATAATCTTCATTGCAAAAAGCAAAATAAAGTAAACCACTACCGTTATAAGAATTGCGGATACTGTCGCCACAGACTGACGCGATATTTTATCAATAAGCTTAAACGAGCCTATTGTAAATATACTTGCGACAAGCGTTGCCAAAAACGGTCGGAAAAAAGATTTCAATATTCTTATATCGAGATGCACATATTTGGCAACGAAATAGAAATTCAGAGCCCCCATTACAAAATAACTTACAACCGTTCCTATGGGCGCTCCGTAAACACCTATCTGTGGTATGCCTATCAGAATAAAGTTTATCACAAGCTTAACAGCCGCGCCGCAAAGCATCGAGATTATAGGCTTTCTTTCCAGCTTATGCGACTGCAATATTGAGTTTGTAATTGTCAGCATTGCTGTAAAAAATACCGATACAGAAAGAATTGATAAAAGCGGCGCAGCACTATTTACCGATTCTGCCTTTCTTCTGAAAAGCATTGCCAGTATCGGTTTTGATAATATCGACATTCCTATGGCACAAGGAATAGATATTATCGCGGCGAATTTAAGCGATGCATTCATCGCTTTGGCAGACTTTTCCGTGTTGTTTTCCGTTCTTGTTGAGGCAAGCGCCGGTGTCAATGCCGATGCTATCGGTGCAATAAGCGCCGACGGCAAATGCGTCAGAGTTACCACAAGCGTACTGTAATTGCCATAAGCCGCTTCTGCCGCCTGCGTAGATGTGTACGATTTCATACAGTTTATTATCGTAACGGAATCTATAATTCCCGTCAGATTCAGAGCCACTGCGCTTATTGTTATCGGAACGGCTGTTATCACAAGCTTTCTGAATATAGCCTTTTGCGACATGCATTCGTTGCTTTCTTCTATCCCGAGATAGCCGTAATTCTGCTTATGGAAAAGTTTTGCCGATACAAGAAATACCATTCCCGTGCCTACGCCTATGCATATTCCCGCTATGGCATATGCCGCCGCTACTTCTATGCTGTATCCGCAGGATATTGCATATTTACATAAAACTATGCCTATGGCAAACTTTCCTATCGCTTCAATAACCTCGGAAATTGCCGTCGGAGCCATATTCTGATGACCCTGAAAATAACCTCTGATGGCGCTGGAAACGCAGATAAAGAAAAGCGTTGGCGCTATTGTGATTATGCAATAATAGCTGTCGCGACTGCCCATAAATGCGGCAAGCGGCTTTGCGCCGAGAATCATTATCAGAGTTCCCGCTATGCCAAGTACAACAAAAAGCAAGAGTGCTGTCGTAAATATCCGCCGCACTTCTTTTTTTCTGCCGAGCGTCCTGCTACTCGATACCATTATGGATATGGCTATCGGAAGTCCTGCCGTGGATATCATATAAAGCGTAACGAATATATTATAAGCTATATTGAAATAGCCCATCCCGAGATCCCCGAGATATGAATGAAGAGGTAGTTTGAAAAAAAGCCCCATCAGCTTTACAAGCATATTCGAGAACATAAGTATTACTACGCCCGACATCATGCGAGGGGCTTTTTTCTGCTTTTCCACCTTGAAAATCTCCTTAAATAAAGAACGATCAATGACCGATAAATTCACGGAAAACAGAGTTTTCCGGTACGAGCGATGACGGAATTATCGGTACATTTCTGAATTTTTCTTCAAAAATTTTGTATAATTCAGCTTCCGTTTCGCTCGAAAAATCATACATTTTCCTATTCAAAACATACGGTTTTATAACATTTATTTCATAAAGCATGAGCGTATTTATAAAGAAGTCGGCATGTTTTGCATTGGGAAAAATGTTTTCGTCCTCATTTCTCGCAACGCCGTCCCAAAGCTTCATCGTAAGTGAAACAGACGCGCCGCGGAAGAAAAAATCACGCACGATACGGCGGAAAAGCCGTATTTCTCTTGCCTTGAAAACACTTCCGTATGCCAAAACATCATCGTGCACGCCTATATAGACGGCTCTTGTCGCTTTCTTCGGAAGAAGCGACATTATCTCGGGATACATTGCCTGTATTCCCTCAAATACTATAAATTCGTTTTCGCTCGGGTGATAATCGGTATATCCGCTACGCATTCCGAGCTGAAAATCATATTTCGGAAGCCGCGTCGACTTTCCCGCAAGAATATCCGATATGCAAACCACGAAATAATTCAAATCTATAGCGGACGCCGCCTCATAATTCGGAATTTTGT
The DNA here is from genome assembly GCA_905202255.1 of uncultured Ruminococcus sp. Classification (GTDB taxonomy): domain Bacteria; phylum Bacillota; class Clostridia; order Oscillospirales; family CAG-272; genus Apopatosoma. Next base: position 78,996 of record CAJKRH010000002.1, on the reverse strand, counting down.
CCCTTGAAATGTCGTCTCTGCTACGGTAAAAATCGTCTATTGATATAATTTTTGCGGTTTTTCCGAATTTTTTCATTTCATCCTCGAGGATATAGGATGTGGTTGTTTTTCCGGAGCAGGAAGCGCCCGAAAGCATTACAAAACGCTCTTCCCTGTTTTTGCATATTTCTCTTGCCGCGTTTCTGACCTGAGCTTCGTACTTGCTTTCGCAATCCAGAACAAAGCTCCTCATTTCTTCCTGACCGGCAAATTGCAGATTATGCTGTATCATCAAATAACCTCCTCTTTTTAACTGATATTATTATAAAAGCTGATTATTTTCTCTTTTTTGTCCCTTTCACGCTGTTTGTTTTCCTCTGAAAGATATTCATAAGGATATTTATATTCAAAAATTCTGTCGATTTTACCCGATTTTCTGTCTACAAGTTTGGATACGGCACCTGCTCCTATGGCAAATATGCTATGTATCTCTTCCATCATGTAGATATTGTATTTTCCCTCGCATCCGGGCAGGCAGAAGCCCACATTTTCCAGATTGTCCACGGTATTTTTCTGCCTGTACATATAATAAGGAATATATCCCGCGTTTTTGACAGCGAGATGCGCATAGTCCACAAGCTTTGTGGCTACATTTTCGCCTCTGTCATATATATATGAGCGCTTCTGCGAGAAGTCCGCCGCATTCTTTATGCACAGCGTATGAACGGTGAGATTTTCGGGATGAAGCCTCGTTATCTCGTCAACCGTTGAAGAAAAACTGCCGAAGCCCTCGCCCGGAAGTCCGGCGATGAGGTCTGTATTTATCTGCGGTATACCGATGCTGCGCGCGAGTTCAAATGCGCGGTAAAAATCAGCCGCGGTATGCTTTCTGCCTATAAGCTCAAGTACCTCGTCATTGAGCGTCTGCGTATTTATGCTGATGCGGGTAACGCCGTATTTCTTTATAACATCAAGTTTTTCTTTTGTTATTGTGTCAGGACGACCTGCCTCAACGGTAAATTCTTCAACGCTCGACATATCTACATTTTCGGATATGACGGAAAGTAGTTTTTCAAGCTGACTTGCGCTGAGAGTCGTCGGCGTTCCTCCGCCTATATAAACCGTAGCCACGGTAAGCCCGAGCGACTTTATAAGAGCCGCCTGCTCTACTATATCACGGCAAAGCTGCTCGAGATATCCGTCAAGAAGCCCCAAAAGCTTGGGTGAAGTATACGATACAAACGAGCAATAACTGCACCTTGTCGGGCAGAAAGGTATCGAAATATATATACTGCAGGCGTTTTCAGGCGCGGCGGCGATAATCTTTTTTTCGAGATATGCCGTATCGCAGGCGAGCGCCGCCTTTTTTGCATTCACGAAGTATTCTTTTGTGAATTTCGAGCGTACCTCTGCCTTTGTGGCACCGTTCATAAGCTCTTGAAGAGCGAGTTTTGCGGGGCGTACTCCTGTCAGTATACCCCATTGAGGTGCCTTGCCGACAAGCTTCTTTCCGGCATTGAAAAAGGCTTTACCGACGGCTATTTTTCTTGTTTTATCAAGAGTTTCGCTATCCGAAAAAGGCTCGAAGAACGAGCGCTCCACAGTTTTCCCGAGGTGCGATATGCTGACCTTAGCCGTTATCCCGTCCACGCTCTCCTCTACAGAAACTGTCGATGATGGTGAGTCCACATCTGCCTGCTTTGTCGCGGAAAATTTTTCTCCCGGGAAAAACAGCATGCAAAGCGTCTGTATATAATATTCATTTATCTCGCCGTTTATATTTAATATCATAAAATTTTATCCTTTATTTTGCAGAATTTCACTGTCCATGACTATGGTTATAGGTCCGTCGTTTCCGATATCGAGTTGCATAGACGCGCCGAAAACGCCGCACTGCACATCCGCAATCTCTTTTCTCAGGCATGAAACGAAATACTCATATAGCTCGTTTGCCCGCTCGGGCGCCTCGCTTGTAAAATAATCGGGGCGGTTTCCGTGCGCATAGTTGGCATACAGAGTGAAATTGGAAACAACGAGCGCACTGCCGCAAACATCTTTTACGGACAGATTCATCTTATCGTTTTCATCGGAAAATATGCGAAGCTTGGATATCTTGAGAGCGAGAAGCTCCGCATCCCTTTCGCTGTCGCCCTTTTTCACACCGAGAAGTATCGTAAGCCCTTTCCCTATTTTGCCTGTCAGCACGCCGTCCGCTACGACCTGCGATGATGAAACCCGCTGTATAACAGCTCTCATTTTTATCTCCTTTTATGAAGTATATCCGCGCTCAACGGAATATACACCCTTTATATTTTTGATTCGCGAAACAATGCTTATATAATGGTCAAGATTTTTGCAGGCTACTCCTATGCTGATTATGCACTGACCGTCGCTTTTTGTCTGCGTATTTATCTGGAGGATAGAAACACGCATTTCGGCAAGTGCAGATGTGATATCGGCAAGCATAGAGATTCTGTTTTCGGCAAAAATGCGCATTACAGCCTCATACTGACCGCCTGCACTGTCTCCGCCGCCGGAAACCTTACGCCATTCCACGCGCACAAATCTGTCCGGGTTATCTTTCATAGATGCAAGTGCGTTTTTGCAGTCGCATTTGTGAACGGAAATGCCGTAGCCCTTTGTGATAAAGCCGATTATATTATCGCCCGGGAGCGGATTGCAACACTTGGCAAACTTCACTTGGCAACCGTCAAGTCCGTCGACGGCAACGCCGTTGTAGCTTCCTCTCGAATACGGCTTCTGAACGGTCTGAACCTGCGACGGGTCTGTTATCGGTTCATCAGCGGGAGGCGCCACCACGCGGTCAAATTCATCGCGGATGCGCACGGATATTTTCGATATGGAAAGTCCGCCGTAACCGAGCATATTGAAAAGCTCAAGCGCGTTGTTCATGCCGCAACGCGATGCCACATTCTCGGCAATCTTTTCAAACTGCTCGTCGGTATAGGTTCTGCCGTAGTGCTTCAGCTCGGAAATGAAAGCGTTCTTGCCCTCGGCGATGTTTTCATCGCGCTTTTCTTTCTTGAACCACTGGCGAATCTTCGCCTTGGCTTCGCTTGTCTTTACTATATTCAGCCAGTCGCGGCTCGGTCCTTTCGCCGATGATGAAGTGAGTATCTCTACAATCTCGCCGTTTTTAAGCTCGCGGTCTATCGGAACTATCATTCCGTTTACCTTGGCGCCGACCATCCTGTTTCCGACAGCGGAATGTATATGATAAGCAAAATCTATGCAGGTGGAATTCTGAGGCAGGTTGACAACATCTCCTTTCGGTGTGAAAACAAATGTCTCATCCTGGAAAATATCTATCTTTATCGCCTCGAGGAAGTCGTCATGGTCAGCTGTCGTGGACTCATCCTCAACAAGCTTGGCTATCCATTCGAGTTTCTTGTCTATATCTTCTTTTGTTCTGTCACCGGATTTGTATTTCCAGTGCGCGGCGATACCGTATTCGGCAATATGGTGCATTTCCCATGTTCGTATCTGCACTTCAAAAGGAATGCCGTCTCTGCCTATGACGGTTGTATGGAGCGAGCTGTACATATTAGCTTTCGGCGTTGAGATATAATCCTTGAAACGCCCCGGGATGGAATTGTACATCTCATGAATATATCCGAGAGCGCTGTAGCATTCCGAAACGGTATTTACAATGATACGCACCGCATAGAAATCGTATATTTCATCGAAATTCTTATTCTGCTGATACATCTTGCGGTATATGCTGTAAACGGATTTTACGCGCCCCTCTATAGTGACATCGAGCCCGTTTTTCTTCAGATATTCGGTGATGCTTTTCTTTGTATTCTCGATAAAGCCGCGATTTCTGCCGTATTTCTTATCTATATCGTCACGCACCTCATCATAGCCTATGGGATCTAAATATGAAAGTGCCAGATTTTCCAGCTCCTGCTTAATTTTCTGCATACCGAGACGATGAGCAAGCGGTGCATAAACATGCATTGTCTCAAGTGCGATTCTCCTGCGCTTGCTTTCTTCCTGCGCGTCGAGCGTGCGCATATTGTGAAGCCTGTCAGCCAGTTTTATGAAGATAACACGGATGTCCTTTGCCATAGCGAAGAACATCTTGCGGAGGTTCTCCATATGCTCGTCCTCTTTATCCTCAAAAGGAATGCGGACAAGCTTTGTAAGTCCGTCCACAAGCTCGGCTACGCTGTCGCCGAAGAGCTTGCGTATCTTATCAAGGTCTGTTTTATCTGAGCAGTCCTCCACGGTATCGTGCAGGAGCGCGGCGCAGATAGAATCGGTATCAAGCCCGAGCCCCGCAACTATTTCCGCTACGGCAACGGGATGATTTATATATTCCTCGCCGCTTTTCCGATATTGCCCGCTGTGCATTTCGCGGGCATATTCATATGCTTTTTTTATCTTTTCGGTATTATAGGTTTTGCCCGTACTTTCCAGTATGAACATGAGCCTGTCTATATCGTAAAACATCTTTTTTCTCCCGACTCCTTGGGTTTACTCCGTTTTTATCCCTTTCAGGAGTCTGTTATTTGTAATATCTGTTTTTTCCGTCACTTTCGGCAAGGAAAAAGAATATGTCATACCGCTGCATTTATCTGCGGTTATAAGACCCGCATCGGCAAATACAGCCATCATTATTTTCAGCTTGACAAAAGAAATCGACGGGAGCGCGCGAAGCGCCGCCTTTATATTGATTTCCGTGCCCTCCGCAGGTGCGTTCTTTTGCAGAAATTTATATAGTAAAACAAAGTCGCCACGCTCGGGATAATCCTCATTCTCGCAGATTTCTCTTCCGAAAATAACATTTTCGGCATATTCCTCGGCTTCTATATATTCGAGCAGAGTGTCTTTTCCGAAGCGGATTTCCTTTGCCATCATCTGAACCGATGACATCCCGCGAAATTCGTTTATGTCGAGATTGAAAGCTATATCCGCGCTGTCGCCGCATTCATAGCCCTCAGAGACAAGGTTTCTGCCGAATAAAAGCGCAGGAACAAGCATATCGCCGATTTTTATCATCAGCTTTGTATGCTTATCTTCCTTGAGAAGCGTTATATCGTCTATTTTGGCGTTCTTCAGCAAAAATACGGGCGCCGGATTGCCTGCGCCGTAAGGCTCGAGCCGCATAAGTTCGTTTGCCTCGACCATGTTGATGTCGCTCTCCGAAACCTCACAGTCTATCTCACAGACAGGCTCGGGCATGCCTGCGGCAAAAGCATCGCTTGCATAAGCATTTATTGCCTCGCGGAAAGCATCTACATTGCCGCGCTCAATTGTAAGTCCCGCCGCAAGCTCATGCCCGCCGAACTTGGTAAGCAGCTTGCTACATGCGGAAAAAGCAGCGAATATATCAAAGCCGATAACACTTCTGGCACTTCCTCTGCCTTCATCCGAGTCTTTGGCAAAAGATATCAGCACGCATGGCTTGCCATAGCGCTCGGTTATCTTCGAGGCAACTATGCCGATGACACCGTGATGCCAGCTGTCGCCGGATATCACGAGCACATCACATTCAGCGGCATGAGGGTTTTTAAAAAGAAAAGCCTCGGCTTCCTTTAATATGGAATTTTCCAGTGCCTGCCGCTCACGGTTAAAGGCACAAAGCTCTTCCGCTATGGCATCTGCAAGCATCGGAGACTCCGTCATGAAAAGCTGAACTGCTCTTCCTGCATCGCCCATGCGCCCCGCCGCATTTATGCGAGGTGCCACCCCGAAGGCTATGGAAGAGACGGAAATACGCTTCAGCACGCTTTTTCTGTTGCGCCCCGAGTCTGTTTCTATTCCGGCAGCGGAGAGGAGTGATTTCATGCTGACATCCTCGGTACCGCGCAGAAGCCCCAGCCCTATGTGAATTATTATTCGGTTTTCTCCCGTCACGGGCATCACATCGGCTATCGTGCCGATTGCCGCGAGACTGATATACGAACGACACATATCCTTGACCGTATCGAGATTGTATTCTCCTCCGTTTTCGCGGGCAAGCTCCAGCGCACATATCAGCTTGAAAGCAACGCCAACGCCTGCCAAATCCTTATATGGATATCCGCAGTCCGCCCTGTGCGGATTTACCACGGCAATGGCATCGGGCAGAATCTCGGTACACTGATGGTGGTCTGTTATCACCATATCAATGCCGAGTTCATTTGAATATTCGGCTTCGCTCGCCGCCGTTATGCCTGTATCTACTGTTATGATAAGCTTCGTGCCGCTCGCGGCTATCGTATCTATGGCATCGCGGCTCACGCCGTAGCCCTCCGATTCGCGGGAAGGAATATAGAAATCGGCGCTTATTCCGCGGTCGCGAAAGTACCGCAGAAGCATCGAAACGGATGTCACTCCGTCGGCATCGTAGTCGCCGTATACGGTGATTTTTTCACCGTTTTCTATAGCCTGCATTATTCTTGCGACAGCCGCATCCATATCTTTCATCAGAAAGGGATTATTGAGGAAGCTCTCGGATTTATCTATAAAAACCTTTGCTCTCTGCGGGTCGCCGTAGCCCCTGTTGCAGAGCACGCGGGCAGTGACGGGCGAAACGCCGAGCGTTTTGCAGAGAGTCGATACCGTCTCCTCGTCCTGCTCACGAATTATCCACTTTTTTTCTTTTTTCAAGGAAAGGTCCGTCCTCTCATTGTATTATTGAAGCGCCGTCAAAGCTTCGGCGGTCTGTATTTTGCCATGAGGGCAAGCGCCATATTTATACCGTCTACGGCGGCGCTCGTTATTCCTCCGGCATATCCCGCGCCCTCTCCGCCTACATAGAGATTTTCATAGTTTTGCGCTATGAAATTTTTCTCTCTGCATATGCGTATCGGAGAAGATGTTCTCGTTTCGGGCGCAGTTATCAGTGCGTCGTCGCAGTCAAAGCCGTGCAGCTTTCTTCCGAAATCCGCGATGCCCGCCTTCAGCGACTCGGTAGCAAATTGTGGAAAAACGCGCCCGACTTCGGTAAATTTCACATTCCCGCCCATATAAGTCGGCTCCACTGTACCTATCGCATTGCGACAGCCGGCTCTGCCGAGAAAGCTGCCTACGCTCTGGCAAGGCGCAGCATATCCTCTGCCGCCGATGTCAAATGCGGCTCGCTCTATCCTGCGCTGAAAATCTATCGCGCCCGCGACCGTGCCGCCGAAATCATCGGGAAGCACCGATACGGCAACGGCGCAGTTTGCGTTTTTGCCGCTTCTGCTGTAGCTGCTCATGCCGTTTGTCACGACTCCGCCATGCTCCGATGCCGCCGCCACAACATCGCCGCCGGGGCACATGCAGAATGTATAAACCCCGCGTCCGCCTATGTGGCATGAGAGATTATATTCACCTTTCGGCAGTCTCGGGTCTCCCGCAAGGTCGCCGTAAAGTCCCTTATCTATATTTTCCTGAAGATGTTCTATTCTCACACCGACGGAAAACGGCTTCGGCGTTATCACAAGTGCGGTGCCGCCGAGCATCTCGAATGTATCTCTCGCGCTGTGACCTATCGCAAGCATCAGAGCGCCGCATTCCGTGTCTCCTTGCCCTGTTCTGACCGAGCGGATTGACCGACCGCCGTCGTAGTCAAAACCCTCGAATTTTGTTTTGTAATGTATCTCGCCGCCGAGGGAAATTATCTCGGCTTCTATGCCTGAAACGATATTTTTCAGATAGTCGGTGCCGACATGCGGGCGCGCGCTTGAAAGTATATCTTCGTGCGCACCGTGACGCACCATTGTTTCGAGAACATAGGCGCATTTCGGGTCGTTTATGCGCGTCATGAGCTTGCCGTCGGAAAATGTGCCCGCTCCGCCCGCGCCGAACTGAATATTTGATTCGCTGTCAAGCGCGCACGAGCGGAAAAATGCATCCACATCGGCGCTTCGCTCTGCCGTATTCTTGCCTCTTTCCAGTACTATCGGACGGTATCCGTATTTTGCGAGCATAAGCGCCGCAAACATTCCGCAGGGACCGAATCCGACTATCACAGGGCGCGCGCAAAGCTCCTCATCGCCGAAAATCGGCGTGATATCGGCTTCTTTTGCCACCGTTATGCCATCGCGGGCAAGCTTTTTGTCATCTGGTTTCTTTCCGTCGACTGTGGCAATAACGGAATAAACGAATTTTATATCAGCCTTTTTCCTCGCATCTACGGATTTTTTGAATATCTTCATCTCCGAAATGCTGTCAGCGGAAAAGAACTTCAACAAACGCTTTCGTGCAAAATGAAAGGTTTCGTCTGTTGAAGCTCCGATAGGCATTTTTATGTTTTGTACTATATATCTGTGTCTCTGCATCTTATTCTTTTACGCCTGTTTCGTCATTCTCCGCGCCGGTTGTATCAGCATGCGTGTTTTTTTCATCATCGACGCGCTCAACAGGTGATGTCGTGATGTCCGCTCTTATAAACTCGGGCGAAACGGATACGAGCGCCACGCCTATAGGCAGGTCAATCTCGAGTTTGAGCATCGTATCTCCCGCGGCTGTCACCGATGCGGCGTCAACGGAAAGCTTCACTCTGCTTCTCTTCGCATCGGTAGCGCTGAGTTTTCTGCCCTTTACCGTTACCACTATATTAGTCTCGGCAAGAGAAATATCGAGGTTTCTTTCGTTAAGTACGCTTTCGTTTTTTATAGTAATATCATTGGTTGTGAACTGGTAGTCGGTCGTTTTTATCGCCCCGTCGGTACTCACGGCATAAATCCAGATGATTATAGCCGCAAGTATTGAAAAAATTCTTATTATTATATCGGCTTTCTTATTCTGCTTTACCGTGTAGTCGTCGGAGCCCTCCTCGCGGTCGACAACCGTATTTTTCTGTCTGAAAAATTCTTTTAACTTGCTGAATGTTTCTTTCAATTTGCTAAGCTCCCTTCCGCCTGTGATTATTTCTGCTCCTGCTTCTGCTCATCTTCATGAATTTCATGAGAATGCTTTTCGCCTTTGTGCTCTTTTGTATGAGGCTCGTCGCCGAGGAGAGCCGAAAGCTCTGTTTTCAGCGTACCGAGGTCGTAATTTCGCTTGAGCTGACCGTCTACGGCTATCGATATCGTTCCCGTCTCCTCGGAAACGACAACAATAACGGCATCGCTGTTTTCGCTCATGCCTATAGCGGAGCGGTGGCGCGTGCCGAGATCCTTGATTATGTCATCGTTTGTGGACATCGGCAGAAAACAACCGGCAGCATATATTCTGCCGTTTTTGATAACCACGGCACCGTCATGCAGGGGCGCTTTATTATAAAATATGTTGCGGAGAAGCGGGACCGTGACATCGGCATTCACGATAGTTCCTGTCTTTATGATATCGCCGAGAGGAGTCGAACGCTCTATAACAATCAGCGCACCGGTATATTCTTTGGAAAGCTCGCTTGCCGCCTCACAGATATTGTTTATGGCGGTATGCTTTGACTGCGAGGATTTCGTTTCGCCCGCATTCTTTATCGAGCGGAAAGGGCTTCCGCCCATCTTTTCAAGAGCGGAACGAAGCTCGGGCTGGAATATGATGATAAGCGAAATAAGACCGACCTGTACTATATTGGACAGCAGAAATTTCAGCGCGCGCATATCGAGTATATCGCTTATAAGCACGACGATAAGAACCATGAGAACGCCGAGCGCCAACTTGCTCGCGCGTCTGTCACGGATGAATTTTATTATATAGTAAATGAGTATCGACACTACGGCGATATCCAGAATATCAATAAGCTTTATTGCCAAAAACTGCTCTGCAATATAATTCAGTAATTCCAACTTCTTTTCGCTCCTAAAAGAATAATCTTGTCTCTATATTATAATATACTTTTCGGTATAAATAAATAGATTTTTGAAAATTTTTTATAAAATTTCCATTTTTTTTACTTTTATCAATGACAAACTACCGTTTTTATGGTAAAATAGTTATCGTCAAGCCGATTTTACGGTTATCGGCTGTACCTATCGGAGGTCATAATGAAAAATATACTCAAAAAAATAAGCGATGCCATGAATATTCTGACGCACAAAAGAGAGTGTCCCTTTACCTCTGCGGTAATACTCGCGGCAGGTCTTAGTGCAAGGATGCAAGGCATTTCGAAGCAGATGATAGAGCTCAGCGGCAAAAGCGTCATCGCGCATACGCTCTGCGCCTTTCAGGAATGCGAACTCATAGACGAAATCATTGTCGTAACAAACGAAGCGGAACTTCCCTACTACAATGAAGAATTCAAAAACGAATACGGACTCACAAAGATTTCGCGCGTCGTTCTCGGCGGAAATACCCGCGCCCGTTCGGCGGAAAACGGCTTTTCCGCCGTATCGAAGAATGCCGATTTCGTGGCTATTCACGACGGTGCGCGCTGCCTCATAACTCCCGAAAAAATATCAGCCGTGGTAAAAGCGGCATTCGAAAAAGGCGCGGCAATAGCGGCAACAAAGGCGACGGACACCATGAAAAAAGCCGACGAGGACGGAAAAATCACGGGTACGCTCGACAGAAGCAAAATATGGCGCGCGCAGACGCCGCAGGTTTTCAAGAAAAGCATTTATTTTGTTTCGCTGAAAAACTGCAAAAGCAAGGGGGCGGCAATCACGGACGACGCTATGATGGCAGAGCACGCCGGCTTCAATGTCTACTGCATTGAAACAGGCTCCGACAATATCAAGATAACAACGCCGGCCGATATCCGCGAGGTGCTCGGCGTGCTGAACGGGAGGTGCGAGAAATGAATTTCCGCATAGGTCACGGATATGATGTCCACAGGCTCACAGAGGGAAGAAAGCTTTTTCTCGGCGGGGTCGAAATACCGCATAAAACAGGGCTTCTCGGGCATTCCGATGCCGATGTTCTGCTCCATGCCGTATGCGACGCACTGCTCGGTGCGGCTGCGCTCGGCGATATAGGAAAGCACTTTCCCGATACCGACGATAAATATAAAGGAATATCGAGTCTTATCCTGCTCGGCGAGGTATATAAAAAGATATCGGCACTCGGCTATAGAGTCTGCAATGTGGATGTCACGCTGATAGCGCAGAAGCCAAAAATATCGCCATACACCGACATAATGAGAAAAAACATATCGGATGCGCTCGAAATCGATATCGATTCTGTAAATATCAAAGGAACTACCGAAGAACATCTTGGTTTTACGGGAAAAGAGGAAGGCATATCGTGTCACGCCGTCTGCCTTCTTTGCAAGTAAATTCACGCAAATTCGCTCTATCGCGGTTTAAATCCCGAATATTCGCCGTTTTTAATATTCCCTTTTGTTCTTATTTGACGATTATTGAAAAACGATTTTGGCAAGGTAAACAAAAATCGCTCTTCAAATTTGTTGACAAAATTTTCCAACTTGCTATTGCAAAAATTCCCAAAATATGGTAGTATGTTGTTGGAAAATTTTGGTAAGTCAAAAATCCGGCACTAAAACAAAGAAATGGAGAAAAATAACATGGAACAAAAAGTAAGAATACTTATCGCAGATGAAAATGTCGAATTCCGCATGAATCTCAGGGAGAACCTGACGCGCGCCGGCATGGAAATAGTCGAGGAGGCATCCGACGGCTCGGATATACTGACGAAAATAAAGCGTACTACGCCGGATATCGTCTTTATTGATATATGGCTCCCTAAGGGCGATCCCATTCAGATTATAAAGAAATCGAAGCTTCTCTTCCCGAATCCGCTTCAGGCGCCCGATTTTATCGCGCTATCGTACTGCTCAAATCCCAACCTCTTCCTTGAGGCAAGCGAGGCTGGCGCAACATTCTGCATGCAGAAGCCCGTGGAATATGCAACTCTCTTTGACAGAATCATGCGTATCTACAGAAACAGGCAGAATAACTTCAAAATACCGCTTTCGAGCATGCGCACAGGCTCGGGAAGCGACGATGACGCCGACCTTGAAACACAGGTGACAAAAATCCTGCATAAAATCGGCGTTCCCGCACATATAAAGGGCTATCAGTATCTGCGCACAGCCATAATAATGACCGTGGAAAACAATAATCTGATAAACTCTGTCACAAAAATTCTGTATCCCTCCGTTGCCAAGACTTATGAAACAACATCGTCGCGCGTAGAGCGCGCCATCCGCCATGCGATAGAAGTCGCATGGGACAGAGGCGACCTCGATGTGCTCAATTCATACTTCGGCTATACGATACAGAACGAACGCGGAAAGCCCACAAACAGCGAATTTATCGCCATGATTTCGGACAATCTGCGCCTCAAAAACAGAATTTCATAAAAAACACCATAAAAATAAGGGAATCCAAGAGCGGATTCCCTTATTTTTATTTACGCCGAAGCCTTATCTGTCCTCTCTGTAATAATTCGTACCGAGAGCGGCAGGCGGCTGATTTTCTTTCTTTTTGGTGGCACTTGTGATTACAAGAACGATTATCGTCACTATATAAGGAAGCATATCGAGTATAGGCGTAGCTTTCATACTGACATGGAGCGCTTTTATACTCGGGATATAGGCTCCCGCAACATAAAGCATGCCGAAAAGCGCCGAGCCGAAAATGCTCACCACAGGCTTCCAGAGCGTGAATATAACGAGCGCGATGGAAAGCCAGCCGAGCGCGGAAATACCGAGATAAGCTTCCTGCGAGCCTGCATAGTCCATTACATAGAAAAGACCGCCGAGACCTGCTATACCGCTTCCTATGAGCGTGGCAACATATTTATACGCCGTGACATTTATGCCCATCGCATCGGCAGTTGCGGGATTTTCACCCACGGCGCGCAGATGCAGACCGACTCTTGTTCTGTTCAGCACATAAGATGTGACGATAGCGATGGCTATCGCAAGAAATACCATTATACCGCAGTATTTGAGCGTTGTGCTTTCTGCAAAAGGAAAACGGAAATATTTTATCGCATAGAGATATCTCGTTTCCGTTTCGGCAGCCATTACGGTTATCTTGGACATGATGAATTTCATTGTGCCCACGCCGAATGTTGTAAGCGCGAGACCCGTAACATTCTGATTGGCATGGAGCGAAACGGTAAGGAAGCTGTAGATAAGCCCCATCATTGCGGCGCAGAGAAAAGATGCGAGCAGTGCTATGATAACGACAAGCACACCCGGGAGAGCCGCATTTACGGACATGAGCTGGAGCGCAAGGCAACCGCCTGCGGCACCGACGCACATTATGCCGGGGATACCAAGATTCAGATGACCTGCCTTTTCCGTGATGATTTCGCCTGTGGAGCCGTAAAGAAATGTCATACCGAGCGGGATAGCGCTGAGAAGATAATTTATAAGCTTATCCATTACTGCTCACCTCCCTTTTTGCGAGAGCGGAAGTTTACCTTATAATCAATGAAAAATTCGCATCCGATGATGAAGAAAAGGATGATACCAGTTATCATATCGGGGAAAGCGGGGCTGATATCGAAATTCTGCGAAACCTGCGCCGCACCCTGACTGAGAAATACGATAAAAAGCGAGGTCAGCGCCATTATAGCGGGATTGAACTTCGCGAGCCATGATACCATTATCGCGGTAAAGCCTCTGCCGCCGACCGTTTCCGTTGTAACGGAGTGGTCAAGTCCGCCGACTATGAGGAAGCCTGCGAGACCGCAGAGCACGCCCGAAACTATCATTGTGCGGATGATGACCTTTTTGACATCGATTCCTATGTAGCAAGCTGTCTTGAAGCTTTCGCCGACAACCGATATCTCATATCCGTGCTTGCTGTAGCAGAGATAGACATACATTCCTATTGTCAGCGCAACGGTAATGAGTATGATAAGCAGATATTCGTTTCCGATAGAGGGCAGGTGTCCGAAAGGAAGTATGCCGAGCGAGCTTGAGCCGTTCGGGGTCCATACGATAAGGCAGAAAGAAACAAGACATGTAGCCACATAGTTCATCATGAGTGTAAAGAGAGTTTCGTTTGTGCCCCAGATTGCCTTGAATATGGCAGGTATGGTGCCCCATATGCCGCCTGCGAGCAAAGCCGCCGCGAGCATGATTACGATTAGGAGCGAATCCGGAATCTTACCGCCGAGATAGAACATGCAGGCGGCTGTCGCAAGAGCGCCCATAAGCGTCTGCCCCTCTGCGCCGGTATTCCAGAATTTCATTCTGAAAGCGGGCGTTACGGCAAGCGAAATGCAAAGAAGAACCGAAGCGTCTTTTACAAATTTCCAGATTTTACGCGTAGAACCGAGGGAGCCCTTGAGAAGAGCTGAATAAAAATCAATCGGATTTGCGCCTATGACGATAAGAGAGAGCAGACCGCAGAAAATAAGCGATGCAAATATAGCAATAAGCCTTATTCCCCATGCCTTTTTCCAAGGCATGGCGGCACGCTTTGTTATGTGAAAAAGCGGCTCTTTTACTTTGTTTTCATTATTTGTCATCTGAAACAGCCTCCTTTTCGGTTACGGAACCGTCGGTTTTGGTCATGAGAAAACCGATTTCTTCTTTTGTAGCCTTTCTGCCGTCCACGATGTCCATCACCTTGCCGGAGTTGATAACGAGAATTCTGTCGCAAAGCTCCGTGAGAACATCGAGATCCTCTCCGACAAATATAACGGTGACTCCGCTTTCTTTTTGCTTATTGAGAAGATGATATATCAGATAAGACGAATTTATATCAAGTCCGCGGACAGGATATGCCGCCATAAGTACCTTCGGCGCGGCGGCAATTTCTCTGCCGACAAGCACCTTCTGCACATTACCTCCGGAAAGTCTGCGCACGGGTGTATGCGCGGACGGCGTGACAACGCCGAGCTCGTTTATGATTTCATTTGCGAGGTTTCCGGGTTTGCTGCGGTCTACAAATACCGATTTTCCTTTTCTGTAGCTGCGGAGCATCATGTTGTCTACGATGTCCATATTTCCGACAAGACCCATGCCGAGTCTGTCCTCGGGAACAAACGAGAGGCGTATGCCGAGTTCCTTTATCTGTAGGGGAGTTTTATCGCGCAGGTCTATTATCTCGTCCTCGTTGAAAAGCACCTTGCCGTCGTTTACGAGCGCTTTTATCTTCTTATCGCCAATGCCGCTAAAGTCTACCGCTTCGCCGCCCTCATAGTGGAAGGCTCCTTCGCGCGCAAGCTCCTTCACTCTGTGCATATCCTTGTGGAAGAATGTGACTGGCTTGTCTTTTTTCGGATTATGGAAGATGATATCCCCGCTCTCCAGATTCTGAAGTCCGGCTATAGCTTCGAGAAGCTCTCTCTGTCCGCTTCCGGCGATACCGGCGATACCGAGAATTTCGCCCGAATAAGCGTCAAAGGAAACATTTTTGAGTATATCTATTCCCTCTTCGTCTTTACTGCAGAGTCCCTTTACCTCAAGGCGAAGCTCACGGTTTTTCGGTTCCGTGCGCTCGATATTGAGTGAAATCTTTTTGCCTACCATCATTTCGGTAAGCTCGGATTCCGAGGTTTCATTTGTATTCACCGTGGCGACGTGCTCGCCCTTGCGCAGAACCTCAACTCTGTCGGATATCGCAAGCACCTCATGGAGCTTGTGCGTTATTATAATTATGGATTTACCGTCGTCGCGCATCTTTCTGATAACATCAAAAAGCCTGCCTGCTTCCTGCGGAGTGAGAACAGCCGTAGGCTCATCGAGAATCAGTATATCCGCGCCGCGATAAAGCACCTTGATTATCTCTACTGTCTGTTTTTCGGAAACAGACATCTCGTGTATCTTCTTTTTGGGGTCTATATTGAATCCGTAGCGCTTCGCTATTTCAAGCACACGGTTGTTTACATCTTTGATATTGTATTTTCCGTCATCCATGCCGAGAACTATGTTCTCGCTCGCGGTAAATACATCGACAAGCTTGAAATGCTGATGTATCATACCTATCTTATATTTAAATGCATCCTTCGGAGAGCTGATGACGACCTCCTCTCCGCCTATGCATATTTCACCGCTGTCGGGATAGTAGATTCCCGCTATCATATTCATGAGTGTGGTCTTGCCGCATCCGTTTTCTCCGAGAATGGCAAGTATTTCACCCTTATAAACCGTAAGGTCAACATTTTTGTTTGCAACAATGCTTCCGAAAGTCTTGGTTATGTTTCTCATTTCGAGAATAACCTCTTTTTTCGGAGCCGTATTTTCGGGGACTTTCGTAATAACCGAATCGCTCACAGTAACCTCCGCAATAAATCGTATATAAATCTGAAAAAGAAAAATCAGAATGGGACGGAGATATTATTCTCCGCCCATTCTATGCTGTTTTTTATGAAAATCAATATTTTTCGTTAAGGAAAGTGATTCCGTCGATTCTGAGATCGAAGTAAGGAGCGGAACGGTATTCAGACTCGTGGAAGTAACCGTCCTTTATAGCCTCTGTTTCCTTTACATAGTCGCCCATATCGTCAACATCGGCAAGGTAAGAATCAAGTGTCTTGCCCTCAACGGTAAATGTAGCCGTATCGAAAACATGGAGCTTGCCGGACTCGAGAAGAGCCTTTACTTCGTCAATCTTAGCCTGTGTGCCTGCTGCTGTAGCTTTCTTGCCGAGGTCGGAAAGCTTAACAGAACCTGTCTTGAGGTCGCCGCACCAGTCAGCCTTGATTTCAGTGCCGTTCATAGTGCTTTCGCAGATGTACTTAACATAAGGAGCCCAGTCAATCTTGGAAGAAACGATGAATGTGTTGGGGCAAGCGGATTCAGTAGAACCGTTGTAGGAGATATTGGGAACATTTCTGTCCTCGCATGCGGAGGGAGCGCCCATGGAGTCTGCGTGCTGGCTTATGATAACGCAACCTGCATCCATAAGAGCAAGAGCGGCAGCTTTTTCCTTGCCCTCATCATACCATTCGCCAGTGAACTGAACATCCATTGTAACAGAGGGGCAAACATACTTTGCACCGAGGTAGAAAGAAGTAAGACCGGAGATAACTTCAGCGTATGTAAAAGCGCCTACATAGCCGATTTTAGCCTTGTCGGCTGTGATTGTGCCGGCTTCAATCATCTCGTTAAGCTTCATGCCTGCGGCAACGCCTGCAAGAAATCTGCCTTCATAGATGGAAGCGAAAGCGTTGTGATAATTCTTAAGACCCTGTGTATGTGCCTTTGTACCCGTAGCGTGGCAGAACTGAACCTCGGGGAACTTCTCGGCAGCCTTTATCATATAAGGCTCGTGACCGAAAGAATCGGCGAAGATAACCTTACAGCCCTCGTCTACGAGGTCGCAGGCGGCTTCATAGCATTCGTTGCCCTCGGGGATGCCTCTTTTGAAAATAACCTGAGAATCCTTGAGACCGAGCTGCTTCTGAGCATCTTTTACTGCATTGATGAAGTTGAGGTCGTAGGTGGAATCCTCATCGTGGAGAAGGATGACACCGAGCTTGAAATCATCTTTTGAGCTGCCGCAGGAAGAAGCGACAAGCGCGAATGCAGCCAGCATGGCTACGCAGAGAATGATGGAAACAATTTTCTTAAACATGTTTGCCCTCCAAATAATTTTTATAATTTAAAGAGATTTCTCTCTGTAAATTCTTTGTCAGTCGCGGAATTTTATACCGCCCTCGGGACTCATACTCTCGACTATTGCAAGCGAATCTATGCGGATACCCGCACGGCGAAGCTCGTCACCGCCGCCCTGAAATCCCTTTTCTATCGCTATGGCACAGCCGCAGACCGTAGCCCCCGCCTGAGACGCTATATCGAGGAGCCCGTGAAGCGCGCCGCCGCGTGCGAGGAAGTCGTCCACAAGCAAAAGTCTGTCGGAAGCCGAAATATATTCCTTTGCTACTATTGCGTCATATGTATTACCGTGCGTAAAGGAATGCACCGTGCTCGAATACACGGCACCCGTCTGGGTTGAAGCGCGGCTCTTCTTAGCAAAAACGACGGGAACGCGCAGTTCCGAGGCTGCTGCCACGGCTATCGCTATTCCCGACGCTTCTATAGTAAGTATTTTTGTTATATTTTCTGCGCAATAAAGACAGGCAATCTCCTTGCCCATCTGCATAATAAGCTCAATATCGAGCTGCTGATTCAGAAAGCTTCCGACTTTTAGTATCTCGCTTGAGATAACAGTGCCTTCGCTGATTATCTTATCCTGCAAAGCCTTCATTATAAGCACCTCCGTTTTTTGAAAACAAAAAATCAGACCGAAGTCTGATTTGCCAATAAAGAAAACGCACAAAGACCGCATAAAAATATGCGATACTGCGATTTTCAACCAATAGTCGAAACTGGGCGTTCGGTAGAAACGTTCGGGCCATAATATCCGAACCTATATTGGCAAACTTGTTCACTTGATGTCATCATTATAAACCAAACTCCGCAAAAAATCAAGTGTATTTTTGAAATTTATGCTTTTTCGATAAAAAACCACAAAATATAGTTTCAAAAAAACCTATATTTTGTGATTTTGCCGTCAAATGCGTACCTTCTCAATAAACAGTCAATCAATGTTTACATATCGATGCCACAAAAGTAAACATTTTTGTCGTTTTTTCAAAAATATTGACAAAATCATATTGCAAATATCGGGCATTACTATTATAATAGAGTAAGATATTTTCGGAGGTACGATTTGAAAAACGAAGCAAAAAACACATTTGAACTCATATACGCCGCAGTGGAAAAAATCCCCTGCGGAAAGGTCGCGACCTACGGCTCGATTGCGGCGCTTGTGGGCAATCCGCGGCTTGCGCGCGTTGTCGGCTATGCGCTCCATGTAAATCCACGCCCTGGCATAATCCCATGCCACCGCGTGGTGAACAGAAACGGCTTCCCTGCCCCGGGCTTTGCCTTCGGCGGCGAGGGAGTTCAGCGGGAGATGCTGATATCCGAGGGTGTGGTGTTTGAGGACGACGGTCATATCGACCTTGAAAAATACGGTTGGGACGGCAGATAGCTGCCCGACCAAGGAAAGGAATACATAAAAATGGCAAATTCTCTCGGCACATCCGTAACGACAAAAAAACTCGACATGAAACCAATCCCACTGCTCGTGGTCATGATTTCATTTGAACCCGACGGCGACGACGGCAGACAGCTCTGCTCTACGACAAAGGAATACTGGTATGAGCAGTTTTTCGGCGACAACGGGCTGACTCTCAAGAATTATTATAAGGAAATGTCGGGCGGAAAATTTTATTTTTCTCCCGTTGATGTAAACGGCAGTGATGTCAAGGGCGTTGTCCATGTGACGCTTCACTGCAAGCACCCTGACCTGCTTCAGCAAGAAAATCCCGACAAGCGAACGGGCGCGGCGCTCTATGTTGTCGCCGAAGCACTCAAGGCATGCGAGCCTTATGTGGATTTCGCCGCGCTCGACAAGGACGGCGACGGTTTCCTCTCCGCAGACGAGTTGCACTATGTTCTCGTTCACGCCGGCTTTGATTATTCCGGCGGCAAGGAAACAACGCCCGAGCTTCGCTACGGCGTTTTCGCAAACAGCGGCAGACTTCCCGATGAAGAGGATGCGCAGGGCTTTCCCGGTGCTCATTCTCCGCGCGTCGGCGGAGTCAAACTCTGCGCCGCATCAAAGGGTTCATATACGCTCATCGGCGAATACAGAAAGACACAGTACGGTTTTCTTCCCCATCCGCTCGGAACAACCGCGCACGAACTCGGTCATGCGATAGGTTTTCATGATATCTATGACTATGACAGGCAGGTAAAGGGATGGCCGCTCCCGATGATGTTTTCTGTCATGTGCAACGGCTGCTATGGGCTCATCCGCCCGAAAGACAAAAACAAGCGTATGCCGATAATGGGCACCTGCCCGACTCACCTCGACCCGCTTCAGAAGATACGCTCCGGTTTCTCCGAGGCGCAGGTGGCAGAGGGCGACGGCGAATACTCGCTCTATTCCATTCTCAGCGGAAAATACAATATCCTCCGCATAAATACGCCCGACCCCGCCGAATATTTCCTGCTTGAAAACCGTCAGATTGAGGGCTTCGACTCGGGTCTCTACAGACGCCGCGTCATAAAGAGCGACGACGGCAAGGTACATTATGAAATAGAAAACTACGAGCGCGGCGGCATGCTCGTATGGCATATCGACAAGGATATTTTCGATGAATTTTCAGGAATAAAGCGCACAAACGGCTCGGGACTCTGGAACGGTGACGGCGAAACGCAACGCGAAACACGCCACAATCCCGGCGTTGTGATAGACTACAAAAACGGATACGATGAAAACGGACTGATGAAAGACGACGGCGTATTTCTTCAGGGCTTCC
Source organism: uncultured Ruminococcus sp. (assembly GCA_905202255.1). GTDB lineage: Bacteria > Bacillota > Clostridia > Oscillospirales > CAG-272 > Apopatosoma. The sequence goes on along the minus strand of CAJKRH010000002.1, from coordinate 58,878 downwards.
CCGAGGACCCGTTTTACCGCGCTGGCGAAACATTCAATTCAAATGAATTTATCTCCGCCGCAACGCATACGAAATCGCTCAATTCGTTCCCCGAGAGTATAGACGAAAATAAATACAATCTGAAAATTGAGGTTCTCGAGGACACGGGAAGCGAACTGAAAATCCGCGTAACGCAGACTTATTGATGAGAGGAAATCAGATGAAAATTACCGTACTTGACAGATGCACAGTAACAACGGGCGATGTATCGCTTGCTCCGATAGAGGCACTCGGCGATGTCCGCTTCTATGATACCGTGCCGCATGATAAGCTCGCCGAAGTCATTGCCGACAGCGATGCCGTTATATGCAATAAGGCGCAGATAACGGACGAAATAATGGAAAAATGCAAAAATCTGCGTTATATCGGGCTTTTTGCCACGGGCTACAACAATATCGATATATCTGCGGCAAAGCGCCGCGGGATAACCGTATGCAATGTTCCCGGGTATTCTACCGATTCGGTGGTTCAGCATGCCTTTTCGATGATACTGCATTTCGCCTGCCGCACCGATGACTATGCGGCGTCGGTGGCGCGCGGCGATTGGGCAAATTCCGAAACATTCTCGTATCTTGCCTTTCCGACAAGTGAGCTTCGGGGAAAGACGCTCGGCATTTTCGGCTTCGGCACGATAGGCAAGGCGATGGCGACCGTAGGCAAAGCTTTCGGCATGAAAATCCTTGCAGTTTCGCATCGCCCGATGACTTACGATGGCGTGGAATTTACCGATGCCGACACGCTTTTTGCGAGAGCCGACTATCTCACTCTTCACTGCCCGCTGACAGCCGAAACGAGAGGACTTGTCAATTCCCGCACGCTCTCGCTGATGAAACCGTCCGCCGTACTGATAAATACGGCTCGCGGCGGCGTTGTCGAGGAAGCGGCACTGACAGAAGCGCTGAAAAACGGCACTATACGCGGAGCGGGCATAGATGTTCTCGATATCGAGCCGATGTATAAAAATCATCCTTATCTGACAGCACCGAACTGCTACGTCACTCCGCATGTAGCATGGGCGGCATATGAGGCGAGAGTACGCCTCATCGATATAGTGGCGGAGAACATCCGCGCTTTCGCATCGGGAAATCCGATAAATTCAGTCTCAAAATAAAGCATACCACCAGGGGGGATAATATGTTTAAGAAAACAACTTCAATCATTCTTGCCGCCGTTATAATAGCGCTGTGCATACCTTTCAGCGTTTCTGCGGCAGATGTCAAAAGCACGACAGGCAGTACATTTTTCGGTTCTCACGGGGTCAAGCCCGTGCCGCTTCTCGTGATAGTCGTGAGCTACAGCAATCAGGCTACGCGCTCCGAAGAATCATACTGGGAAAAATCACTATTCGGCGACAACGGCAATACGATGAAAAACTATTTTAAGTTCATGTCGGGCAGCAAATTCTGGTTCACGCCCGCCGAGGAAACCTACGGCACAAAAAACAACGGCGTTGTCTATGTCAAGCTGGATGAAAATCACCCGAACACAAGCGGTTCAAGCACGACAAATATCGGCACAACACAGTCAAATGCTCTCAAAGCGGCATCAAAATATGTCGATTTCAGCAAGTTTGATACGGACGGCAACGGCGGTCTAAGTTGGAAAGAACTCAGCATCGTCTATATAATAGCGGGATACAGCACAAAATTCGGAATGACGAGCGACGGTATCAGCAAATACGGCATGGGAAGCTTTGAAATGGACAGCCCCTCCGCCAATCTGAATAACTTCATAAACGGCGTTTTCGTCACATGGGGCTACTACGGCGGCAAGTATACCGTAGTCGGCGAGATGCAGTCATCAAGACAGCCGCTCACTTTCGGCTCGATAGCGCACGAGCTTTGCCATGTCATAGGTGCAAACGACCTTTATACATACAGCGGGTATACATGGTGCGGCGGTCCGGGCGATATAGCCATGCAGGGCGGCGGCTCGGGACTCGGCTTGCAAAAAGGAGTCACTGCGGGCAATGCTCCATCGGCAATAGACCCGTATTACCTTATAAAATTCGGCTTCTGGGAGGCTACCGAGGTAAGGGATGGCATTTACACGCTCTATTCGAGAGAGAGCACCGAAGGCAGCTACAATATTATAAAAATAAGCACAAACAACCCGAAAGAATATTACCTCATAGAAAACAGGTACACTGTAAAATCTTCTACATACGATGCCATATCACCCGCATCGCGCGGCATACAGATATGGCATGTTGACGAAACGATAATGGAAACACAGCGCCTGCCAAACTGCTGGAAAGGCACAGCGCATGCGCCCGGTCTTACTCCTCTCTATCCGAACGGCGCAACAGGCGGAAACGGCTACGATTCATGGTATGATGCATCCGGCAAAAACACATTCGAATGTCGCAAGTTCAAATTTGCCGGAAGCAGTACATGGTATACGCGCATGACAGATGCTGAAGCCAAGGACTATAATTTTAAGGTGACAATCCTCAGCGGAAAAGGAAACGAAATGCGGATTCAGATTTCCGGCTTCGGAAATCTGAACTGCGACCATGTTTTTGACAGTAAAAATACCGCCGCGGTTTATCTGTTCGGCAAGGCAACCTGCACAAGACAGGCAACTTACTTCTACTCATGCAGTAAATGCGGTCAAAAAGGAACGAGAACCTTTGCATACGGCGAACTGCTCGCTCATAATTTTACCGCCTGCAATGCCAAAGAAAAATATCTGGCAAGCGAAGCAACCTGCACAGAGCAGGCAACATATTTCTATTCATGTTCAGAATGCGGCGAAAAAGGAACGGACACCTTTGCATACGGCAGTCTGAAGCCGCATGATTACAGCACGGAATGGACAAGCGGCGCAGATATGCACTGGCATGCATGCACAGCCTGCGGTGCAAAAAGCGAAGAGACGGCGCACAGCTTCGATAAGAAAAGAAAATGCACCGTCTGCGGAAGCCGCAAGGAAGGCTACGGCGACCTTAACGGTGACGGAAGGGTCGGTGCTGCAGACCTTACGCTGATGCGCAGATATATAGCCGGATATTACACCGGAATATCCGCAAAAGACGCTGACCTTGACGGAGACGGAAAGGTCGGTGCCGCAGACCTTACAATCATTCGCAGAATGATTGCGGGCTACGAGATTGATTAAATAAAAATACCGAGGATTTTATTCCTCGGTATTTTTACATATTCATTATCTGCTTTCAATATATCTTGAGAGAAATTCTCTCGTTCTCGGGACTTTCGGATTGCCGAAAACCTCGGCGGGGGTGCCGTCCTCAACGATAACGCCACCGTCCATGAATATCACTCGGCTCGATACATCGCGTGCAAAACCCATCTCGTGAGTTACCACAAGCATAGTCAGTCCGGATTCGGCAAGCTTCTTCATTACAGAGAGAACCTCTCCGACCATTTCGGGGTCAAGAGCCGATGTGGGCTCATCGAAAAGGATTGCATCGGGATTCATCGAAAGAGCACGGGCAATGGCTATTCTCTGCTTCTGACCGCCCGAGAGCTGTGCCGGACGGGCATTCAGATATGCCGACATCCCTACCATCTCGAGATATTTCTTTGCTTCAGCTTCTGCCTCCGTGCGCGAGCGCTTGAGCACAATCATCTGCGGACGGACGCAGTTTGCAAGCGCCGTCATATTGTTGAAAAGATTGAACTGCTGGAAAACCATAACTACCTTTGCGCGGTACTGCGAGAGCTTCATTGACTTGTCGGCGATATCCTTGCCCTCGAAAAGAATTCTGCCGTCTGTCGGCGTTTCGAGCAGATTGACGCATCGGAGCATCGTGCTTTTGCCCGAGCCGGAAGAACCGATGATGCTTATAACCTCACCTTTCTTTACGGTAAGATTTATATCGCGGAGCACCTCATGGCTTCCGAATGTCTTTTTCAGATGCACAAGTTCAATTATATTGTCCATCATGCTCCGCCTCCTTTGTTATATGAATTTCCGCTTCTGGGTCCGACTGCGAGCCGCATATTGTATATGACGAGGAACCCTCAAGCTTCTTTTCTGCAAAGCGCAGGATGCGGGTTACGGCAAATGTCATAATAAAGTAGATAACGCATATTACCGTATATGTGGCAAAATTCTTGAGTGTCATTCTCGTTATCACACCCGCCATGTAGTAAAGCTCCATTACGCCTATTACATTCAGCACTGATGTATCCTTTATATTTATAACGAACTCATTGCTTACGGAAGGCAGAATATTGCGCATTGCCTGCGGAATAACGACATGGAGCATCGCCTGCGCATGTGTCATGCCGACGGAATAAGCACCCTCCATCTGTCCCTTCTCGACGGAAATTATACCTCCGCGGACTATCTCTGACATATATGCGCCCGTATTTATCGAAACGATAAATATACCTGCGGGAATGAGCGGCAGAGTGTTTCCGCCGTTCATGAAGGCATAGCCCCAGAAAATAACCATCGACTGAACCATCATAGGCGTTCCGCGGAAGATTTCTATATAAAAGGCAAGTATGCCGTTGAGTATATTATGCAGTACGCGAAGCACGCTGTTTTTAGACTTCGGTGCCGTTCTTATGACACCGGTGAGCAGTCCGATAAGCAGTCCCGCTATCGTACCTACAAGCGCTATCAGCATTGTATATCCGAGACCGCCGAGCAGCTGTACGCGATACGATACGACAATGTTCCAAACCTGTTTTAAAAATTCCACTTCTCTGTCTTCCTTAAAGTATTATTTATTGAAGATTATAACAAGATTACTTCTGTAATAGCAATGCGTGAAGTCAACCTCCTGCATTCTTTCCTCCGTAGGACTCATGCCTGCGATGATGCCGTCCACAGCACCGCTCTGTACTGCCGGAATGAGAGAATCCCATTCGTTTGCAACGATTTCAAGGCTCATGCCAAGCTCCGCCGCTATATACTTTGCTACCTGAACATCATATCCGTTTGCATAAGTGTTGGAAGAGCCCTTTATCGGTACGGCGCCGTTTGCGGCTGTCGTCTGAGTCCAGTTAAAGGGGTCATATGCACACTCCATGGAGATTTTCAGTGTGCCGTTTGATGTGTCCGTATTGCTTGATGTAAGAGCGAATTTCGTATTGAGCTCCTTTGTCGTATCCTTGTTGATATCGAATATCTGATTCATCAGCTCAAGCTTTGTGTCCTCGGAAATGGCATCGATGATGGCATTTACCTTTTCAACAAGGGGAGAACCTTTCTTGAAAGCAACGGCGATACCTGTATCATCGCCTGTAACGGCGAAGCCTGTCTTGTTGTTGACCAGCGGCAGATAAGATATCGTATCATCCTTGAGCGATGCCGTAAATGCTGTGGGCTCCTCTGCTATATAGCCGTCTATAGAGCCGCTCTTGAGTGCCATGAGAAGCGCTGTGAAATCCTTGTATTCTTTCTTTTCCACGCCGCTCATCTGCTCGTTCAGCGCCTGAAGATGGAATGTGCCGCTCTGCGCCGCTATCACTGCGCCTGAGCCGTTTACATCCGCGAGGCTTTTTGCGCCCGAGATATCAACCTTTTTTCTGCCGCCTCCGCAGGAAGCGAGTGCCATCATGAGCACGGCGAGTACCAAAATAACCGAAAAAACTTTTTTCATTTTCTTTTCCTCCGAAAATTTTTTTAAAAAAGAACGGTCGAAGCAAGTGCTCCGACCGTTTCATAAAATTAAAGGGAAAAATATGAAAACAAATCTATTGTAGCACTCCGCAAAATTTTGCGACAGTCGAGGGGATATTATCCCGACGCCCAGCAATTCCGTCCTCAAAAACGGAAAGCTTCGGCAAAAGCACCTTTCACAGCGGCATACGGCATTTGAGTGCCTGCACCGCGTTACTCTTTACTTTCGCGCCTCTATCAATTCTTTGATTCGACTATTCAATTTTGCAGTCATTATAGCATGGAAAAAAGGATTTGTCAATAGCATTTTGAAATTTCTTCGTATTTATTTATTTTTTACCGATATCCGCCCTGTTTTTGTGCAATATCACAATATGCGTTTAAGGCATTACTATAAAAATGTCACTATCATGCGTTATTTTTATACATTATGGCAAAAATTCAAAAATATCGCTCTTCCCTATGGAAAAAATCGGCGAAATGTGTTAAAATAAAACAAAAACAAATTTTTCGGAGTAAATGAATGAGAAAGACCAAGATAGTATGCACGATAGGACCTGCCAGCGCAAATGAAGAGACACTCTCAAAGATGTGCCTTGCCGGAATGAATGTAGCGAGACTCAATTTTTCGCACGGAACGCAGGCGGAGCATCTGGAGAAAATAAAACTTATAAAGAAAGTCCGCGAGAAACTGGGGCTTCCAATCGCGATAATGCTCGATACAAAAGGACCGGAATACCGCATAAAAACATTTGAAAACGGATTTGTAAATCTCGCGGACGGCGATGATTTTACCTTTACCACAGAGGAGCTTGTCGGAAACGAAAAGATTGTTTCCGTATCGTATGCGGGCATGGCTGAGGAGCTCTCCTGCGGCGATATGATACTGCTCAATAACGGACTTATGAGCTTTCGCGTCGTCAGCGTGGAGCCGCCGCTCGTAAAAACAAAGGTTGTATGCGGCGGTGAACTTCGCGACAGAAAAAGCATGAGCTTCCCGGGCAAGGTGCTCCGTCAGAAGTTCCTTTCCGAGCAGGATAAGAGCGATATTCTCTTCGGAATAGAGCAAGGCGTGGACTATATCGCATGCTCATTCGTTTCCGTGAAGCAGGATTTGCTCGATATTCAGGAATTTCTCTCGGAACACGGTGCGGAAAAGAAAATAGAGCTTATCGCCAAGATAGAAAATCAGTCGGGCGTCGATAATATAGAGGAAATCTGCAGTGCCTGCGACGGTATAATGATAGGCAGAGGCGATATGGGCGTGGAAATCCCGTTCGAAGAGCTTCCTGCCATTCAGAAAACGCTGATAACAAAATGCCGTCTGCTCGGCAAGCGCGTGATAACGGCAACGGAAATGCTCGAATCCATGATATACAATCAGCGCCCCACAAGAGCGGAGATTTCCGATGTGGCAAACGCCGTTTATGACGGCACAAGCGCGATAATGCTCTCGGGCGAGACGGCGGCGGGCAAATATCCCGTCAAAACAGTTGAAACAATGGCAAAAATAGCCGAATATGCCGAGAGCAGTATTGATTACAAGCATCTTTTTTCCACATCCGAATTCAAGATAAAAAATACCGTGGATGCCATATCACATGCCACCTGCGGAATGGCTATAGATATCAAGGCGAAAGCGATAGTCGCCTGCTCCATCTCGGGCATGACGGCAAGAATGGTTTCCCGTTTCCGCTCTCCCGTGGATATAATAGGACTGACGACCGAGGAAAGCACATGGCGCAAGCTTGCGCTCTCATGGGGCGTAACTCCCGTGATATGCGAGAAGTTCCCGTCCACCGAAGTGCTTTTCTACACGGCAAAGAAGCTGGCAAAGCAGCAGATGAACCTCAAATCGGGCGACAAGCTCGTCATAACCGGCGGCGTGACAAACGGCCAGTCCGGAAACACAAATCTGATAAAAATAGAAGAAATATGAAAATAAACCGCCGTGGGCTTGGATTTCAGCTCACGGCGGTTTTTATCCAAAAAAACAGCGTACTTTTCTGTAGAGAAAAGTACCAAAAGGAAGTTTCTCTTTGCCAAGAGGTGGCAGGCGACTGCGGTCGCCCATGACGGGGTCGCGCTGCCCAGTGACCAAAAGCGCGCCCCCCATTTCTCGGTGGAGAAAAGTACCCCCCTCAATCAATTTCTTCTTTTTTATAGTTCAGATATATCAGCGGAGTTTTTCCTATTTCGACACGGTAAGGCATAAGTCCCTGCTCCGCTATGGCGATAAGCTGCGCCGTGGTATATGCTCCGAGTGCGCCGTCGTGCTCGTAATACTGCGCGCCGTCCACATGCCCCGGAACTTTCACTCTGCGATTTTTCACTACCTTTTTGAGTTCATCGAGCAAAATGTCGCGCATATCAGCTTCCGCTTCCTTTGCGGCGGCATCAAATCCGGCAGCTTCTTCAAATGTGAGCGCGGGGATATCAAGCTTTGCTTCTCCGTTTTCATCGCGGCGCAGGATATGCAGCTTTTCAAATTCGGGGATAAGCTCATATATCACGGCATTTTCCGGCTTCACGCCGCTTTCAAGAAAAGACGCATAAAAGCGAAGTATGCTCCGCAGCGTGTATTTGTATTTTAATTTGCTATAAACCCAGTACGCATCGCCGAAAACCGACTGGCAATCATACATTCTGCATGTTGTTTTTCCGCCGTTTTCGCTGTAGTTTACCATAACGGGACCCGATACGTCATATTTTTCGCTTTTCCACTGTCCCCTCTCGTATACCGAGAGCGAAGCCAGCCATTTTCCCGCATCGGGGCGGTCGGGAATTTCTATCTTATCCACTTCCGTGCCAAGCGCCGCCCGAACGACTTTTCCGAGTATATGCCTCGTGTAGAAAAGCATGAGCGTCGCTTTTTGCTTTTCCGTCATGGCGGCAAATGAACTGTTTTCGCTCAACGGCTCAAACCGACGCCATACCGCCGACCATACGGCAGGCGCATATTTTGCCGCAACAGCTTCCTGCGCGGGAATATCTCCGAAAGAATCCTCATATCTGCACACAAAACAGCGCGTATAAACAAGCCCGCCCGCTGTTTTCCCCATGAGCTCGCCGGATACGAGCCTGTCTATCAAAGGCTCGATATAAGCGCACGGCATGCCCATCGTATCGGCAATATCGCGCACGGAAACGGGATTTTTATAGGCAATGAACAGGATATTCACCTCGATATCCGACGAGATAAGCGAAAAAGGCTCGCCTCCTATTCCACCGCTTCCCATTATTCCTATATTTCCGGTCTTTGGTTCATAACTTGCTTTTGAATATTTTTCCATGCTTTTCAGCCCCTCCTTTATTTGCGTGCGTGCAGAAGAAAGACGCGAGAGCACCGTGCCGCGCGGAAGTCCCATCTCGGCGGCGATTTTCTCCACGCTGTGTCCATGCACATAGTGGCGTACCGTCACCTCGCGATAGATATATACGAGCCTGCCGATTTCCCTGCGCACAGCCGCATATTCTTCGGAAAGAAGCCTCTCCTCTTCCGCATACTCGTCCGAGCCATCGACGCTTTCGGGCAGTACATCGGTATATTCGATTATCCTGTCGCGATACTTTTTGCGGAGATACGAATTGTATTTGTTTTTCATCACGGCAGAAAGAAATCCTTTCGGATATTTTATCTCTCTCCCTTTGTTTATCTCCGAAACGAACGCCGCGAGCGTATCCTGCACGAGCGCGTCTGTTTCCGGACAGTCGCCGTATTCTCTTGCCGCAAGCGAATAGAGATATGCGAGATATTCTTCGCATTCCCGCTCAAAAGCTTCATCGAATTTTTTCAGGGTGCTTCCCTCCTTTCTGTTTTATTAGTTGCAAAAAAGCATGGCTGATTTGATATTTTTCAAAAATATCGTAAATTAAAATTCGGGCACCCGTTTTTGCGGGTGCCGAATATTTATTTTGTGAATTATTTCTTGTAGAGCGGACCGTAGTTTGCGCAGGCACGATAATCCTTGCCCTCGCTGTCCATACCGAATGCGTTCCATGCGGCGGGACGGAAAATATCCTTCTCGGGAACATTGTGCATGGAAACTGGTATGCGGAGCATCGAGCAGAGTGTGAGCAGGTCAGCGCCTATATGACCGTAGGAGATAGCGCCGTGGTTTGCACCCCAGTGATTCATAACCTCATATGCATCCTTGAAGGCACTTCCCTCCTTGCCGTCGCAACGAGGTGTAAACCATGTGCAGGGCCATGTGGGGTTAGTGCGCTCCATGAGTATATCGGAAACCTCATCGGGAAGTCTTACAGACCAGCCCTCGGCTATCTGGATAACCGGACCGAGACCCTTTACAAGATTAAGACGAATCATTGTCATGGGCATTTCGGCTCTCGTTGTATAGTGAGAGGAGAAGCCGCCGCCGCGGAAGTTATCAAAGCCCGCTTCGCACCAAACGGTAGCGTCGGTCATCTTCTTGATATCTTCATCGGTAACTTCCCACCACTTCTTCATTATGGCGTTGCCGTTTTCGTCTCTGCATTCGCCGCAGGCATCAAGACAAGCAGCACCGGAATTGAGCAGATGGATGATACCGCCGTTCTCTTTTGCCTTGCCTGTGAATTCATAGCCGGCAACTCTCTTTGTAGCTTCGGGTGACCAGTATGTGCGGACATCGGCAAAAATCTGTGCGCGGTTTGTGAGCAGTCTCATAAATAGCATGCTGATACCGTTGAGCACATCGTTTTCCGTAGCAAATGTCATAGGCTCGCGTGCGCCTTCAAAGTCAAAGGACGAATTGAGGAGCGCCTCGGGATAGTCGCAGTTCGGCCAGTGGTCTGTCCACTGTCTCTGACCCTGGAAGCCCGCGCATATAGCGTTGTGACCGACTTTTTCTTCTTCAAAGGCATCGGGAAGATTCTTGTTTCCGCGGATAAGGTCTCTGATGATGATATACATCTTTACAGTAAATTCCCACTGCTTGTCTTTCTGCTCGCGGGAGAAGCGAACGAAATCGGGGTTGTCGTCTCTTCCCTCTTTGCAATGCTCTTTTGTCCATGCGAGAGCGCGCTCATATTCTTCTTTATTATAAATGCCCTCTTCCATGCGGCGGAGAATTTCAACCTCGTCTACGGATTCTACACGCATGCCGAGATATTCTTCCATGAAGTTCTGGTCGATTATGGAACCGCCGATACCCATGCACATCGAGCCTATCTGGAGATAGCTCTTGCCGCGCATCGTGGCAACAGCAAGACCCGCGCGTGCAAAGCGAAGCAGTTTTTCCTTTACATCCTCGGGAATGTTGGCAACATCGGAAACATCCTGCACTTCATGACCGTAGATACCGAATGCGGGAAGTCCTTTCTGAGCATGTGTGGCAAGAACGGACGCGAGATATACGGCGCCGGGACGCTCTGTGCCGTTAAAGCCCCAGATGCCCTTTACCGTAGTGGGGTCCATATCCATCGTTTCCGCGCCGTAGCACCAGCAAGGTGTAACGGAAAGCGTAACCGCAACATTCTCTCTTTTGAATTTTTCCGCGCATGCGGCAGTTTCGGGAACACGACCGATAGTAGTATCCGCAAGAACAACCTTTACGGGAGTTCCGTCGGAATAACAAAGATTTTCTTCAAAAAGCTTTTTAGCCGCTTCTGCCATAGCCCAAACCTGAGGCTCGAGACTTTCGCGAAGCTTCATAGGACCGCGACGCCCATCAACAATAGGACGAATACCGATTGCCGGATAAGACATAATTAAATACCTCCGAAATTTAAATAATACGGCGACAGTCGCCTTAACATTACATATTATATCATATAATATTATACAAATCAATCCTATTTTCTCAAGTATTTTCAAAAAGAAAAATTTTTTCATAAATTTTCTTATTTCTATTGACATTTTCGAAATTTCGTGTATAATAGATATCGCTGTGGTTGCGATGCTTCCCTGAAGCAAATTACCGCATCTGAGTTTTGCGAGAGTGGCGGAACTGGTAGACGCGCACGTTTGAGGGGCGTGTGGTTTTTCCATACGGGTTCAAGTCCCGTTTCTCGCACCAAAGCCACTGCTTTGCAGTGGCTTTTTTATTCCCTACGGATTTAGAATGGTTTCTATTCCCGTCTCGGAGAGCATCGCTCCGTGTAAAAATTAATCGATGTTATTTTATATCAGCGGGTATGGCGGAATTGGTAGACGCGCTAGATTCAGGTTCTAGTGACTTCACTGTCATACAGGTTCAAGTCCTGCTACCCGCACCACCAAAAAGCCTTGAAAACACTGAGTTTTCAAGGCTTTTTACTATTCTCTTTCCGTTGTCACACGACGGTCGGGGGGGGACGCACCACCTAAGTATTCCGGTTCACTTCCAAAATGCTGATATGGCGGTGGGTTTGTTATTTCTTTGCATTGACAAACTTAATTTTGCTTTTGACCATTCTCGCCGTGAATTCGTGCGTTCATTTTCTTTATGCGCCTCTTCCAAAGCAGATACTGTGAAATCCAGACCGCTGCAAAAATCATCACGAAGATTCCCACATAAGAAAGAACACCGGTAATTGAGTGCTTCATCCAATTAGCAAAATAAGCAATCGGCAGCATAACCACGCTGATAATCAAAAAGTATATGCCGCTTTGCTTTGCAAGGCTCCATGAATCAATTTCCCAGATCACGGACGCCATCGCAAATCCCCCACCAAGGATGGCGCACAGGATCGTCTGCAAAACAACTGCATTCAGTTCGTTCCCCGTCGTTTGGATCAGTTCCGGCGTGACAGGGTAAAAATAGCCGTCTCCGATGCAGATGGAGATCAGTAGCGTAATGACAAACCCGATGGCGATTCCGACGGGCAGTCCGAACAGTCCGCGCAAAATAACTTTCTTTTTCATTTTTACCACCTCATAATCCCAATAATTGTTTGATTTTAGCAACATACCGCCTGGAAACATAAGTAACCGTTCCTTTTGAGAGAGAAACGCATATTGTTCCCGTAAAGCTCAGATCGAAGCCCCTGACTTTTTTCAGGTTAATAATCTCGCTGTTTGATATGCGCACGAAGGATGAGTTCGCAAGGCGTTGCTCCGCTTCGTACAGCCGCAGGCGGAGAAGAAATGCGCCGTTTTTCGTTTCGGCATAGACCTTGCCATCCGAAGCATAGATTCTATCAATCTCGTTTGGCTCCAGCACGGTTACCTGTTCATCCCGAAACCCCGCAAGCACCTCCGATGGTTCCACCGAAAGCTTCTTTATAATTTCGTTAATCTTGTCGGTGACCCTGTCTGTCACGATGACGATTTTCGGTTCGGTGCAGCTCTCATCAATTTTGATTTCAATCTTCAATCCTATTCCCTCCTTTCCGCGGTTACATTATAAAGGATCGGAAAAAGAAATTCCACTATTTCCCGATAGGTGGTTGTTATTGTCTCATAGGTGGTAAATAAAAGCAAACAGCTTATGAATTTTTGCGTTTCATAGTGGTGATTATTCTTTCTGAGTTCATTATACCATTTTTTCGGCTGTTTTTCAAGTCGTTATGCTTGCAATTGCTCATGGTTTTATGCTATACTACCCGCAGATAAATTTTATTTTTCACGAAGCAATTCTAAAAAAACTTGTCAGCAAATCAGAAAAATCCACACTATATGAGCGAAAGGAGGGTTAGTCATGCGGGATACAAATGAAATGCGCGATAAGCTGATACATGAGTTTGTCGAAAAATATATGGAAAAGCTGTTTTATTTCTGTCTGAGAAAGACGGACAGCCGCGCCGAAGCGGAAGATTTGACGCAGGATATCGCTTTGAATATCATTACCGCTTTGGAAAAAGGCTCCGTTCCGACTGCGTTTTCGGCATGGGTATGGAAAATCGCGCATAACCGTTACTCTGCATGGGCAGATGATAAGCATAGGCGCGCCGCGTCGGTAACCGGTTCCGATGTGTACGACTGCGAAATCATAGACGATAATCCCGGCACTCTTGATGAAATGATACATAATGAGCAAATGGCTCTGCTTCGGCGTGAGTTGGCGTTCATCAAAAGCATCTATCGGGATATTGTCGTTGCCTATTACATTGATGACAGGAGCATTCGTGATATAGCCGCTTCGATGTCACTCTCCGAAAGCGCGGTGGAGCAAAGACTTTTCCGCGCGCGAAAAATACTGAAAGAAGGTATGGATATGGCAAGAGAATTCGGAAAAATGAGCTACAGACCTGAAAATTTGAGATTTCAAATCAACGGACTACCCGGAAGCAACGGTGAGCCGTCGTGTTATCTATCAAAAGCACTTGATATGAACATTTTACTTGCGGCTTATCGCACACCGTCCACAGCCGAAGAGTTGGCAATTGAAATCGGCGTTGCGTTGCCGTATATGGAAGAAGAGCTTGACTCTCTTGTAAGCGCGACATTGCTTATAAAAAGAAACAACCGCTACGAAACAAATTTTTATATTTTTTCCGCTTCGGCGCAGGAAAAAATATATTCCCGTTATCGTGAAATTGCACCATTGCTGACGGAAAAGCTGATTGAAATCTGTAAAACCAAAAACGATTGGCTCGATAAAATTTCACCCGATTGGCGCTTTGGAAACCAGCCGAAAGAAGATATGCGCTGGGCTGATATCATGGCAGCTCTTGACGATATAAACAAACGAGCCGTTTCCGAAGCAAACAAAAGCATAAAATGCGACTGCACCGCAAATATCGGCAGTTGGGGACATACGATTCGACCGAATAACGGCGAATGGGATGTGATTGGTTTTGAAGACTGCAAGGACGCACCGGACGGAATAAGCCTGCGTGGCTGTGTAGACTCTCCGGATGACAGAAATCTGAAAGAAATCCTTTTCAGACACTATACATTTTCCGTGCTCGGTCAGCAGTATTACAATCAGACATTGTCTTATCGCGAGGGCGAGAATCTTTTGAAAATCGCCGAGGGAAAAACGGAAGAAACCGAAAAAAGCGTTGTAGACAGCTTGGTAAAAAAGGGATTTTTACTTCAGACCGACGGCAAATCCGTTCCGACATTTTGCGTTATTCGAAAAGAAAAAGCCGATAGCCTGCCCGAAGATGTGCTCATGCGGATTCGAGAGCTGAAAGATGCCGCCATACGGCAGATAATCCCTCTTTACCGCTTTGCAATTGAATGTATCTCGGCAGAGGCTCCCTCGTTTATTTCGAATAAAGAATATCTGGTCAGAGCCGCAGCATCGGGTATTCTTTGGGAACGAGACATCATAGCGGAGGCGGCAATGAAAAACGGATATCTGAAAATACCACAGGAAGAATCGAGAATCAAAATGCTCGGAGCGACATTGACAATCTGAGCACCAAACAGTCAAAAAGCCTTGAAAGCGCCATTCTTTCAGGGCTTTTTGCCGTTCCCTTTCCGTTGTCGCATAATTCCGCTTAAAAATTGCCTATTGCGTTACTTTCAAAAACATGATATACTCAGATTATAAAAGACGCTTTCTCATAGAGGTATATCATGAGGAAGGTAATAACTTTGCAGTGGGTAAAATAATATGGGCGTAGAAAGTTTTTATATTGCTTCTAAAATATCAAATGATAAGTCCCCATCTGAAATTATGGAATGTTTGAAAAATAATGATTTTTCTATCGTCAAGCATACTCTTGTTCTCGGCGGTATATTCAAAAAGAAAGTAACACCTGATAACGAATTTGTCATTAACGACTTAATAATCTGTTCTATAAACGCTGATGGCAATATAATCTTACGGGCTTGTTTCTCATGTTACAACAAAGCAATAGGCATCATTGCTGACATTTTATCAACGCTGCGAAACGCACAGCTTATTGAAAATATATCAGATGGCAGCGATGTTGTAAATCTTGCCGATAAATCAAAAGATACATTGCGCTCTGTCATATTTGATATGCACTCAAGTCGATATTCATATTTTCAAAGCAATTATACATCTGCGCAAATTGATTTGTTGCCTGATGATTTTTACAGCTATTATATGAAGCATCGTAAAGCATTAAAGAGAGGAGCGCCGTAATAATAAGTAAGTTCTCATCAAACAAAAAGCCAAGTCATGCGACTTGGCTTTTTAGCATAAATTCACGCTTTTTGAGCTTTAAGCTCCGCGAGGCGGGCGAGAATCGCCATGTAGCATTCTTCCGGCTCCGAAATATCTGATACTGCCTCCTCCATGGGGCATATTCCCGTCCCTGCACGGTTGATTATCTTTGAAACGAGCTTCCCGCACGAAAAGCGCACCGAGTGGGCTTCAAGATATTCCTTTGCCGCCTCCGAGGCGACCTCGGCATATACTTCTTTTATCCCCGCGAGGACAAATAATGATGCCGCCGCTTTCCCTACTATTTTATCCGCCACAAAGTAGCCTTTCAGATTCACATTCTCCGCGATGAATCCCAGCATAGGAGCAACGCCGCGCTTGTCATCGGTCATCACCGCACCGTCCTTTGCAAGCGCGATGGAATGACCCGCAAGCGCTTTCTTTGCAAGCTCTATATCGGTTTTTATCATATCATTTTCCGGTTTCATCATTTTTGATAAGCTTTCTCATTCCGATGATAAGAAGCGGAGCGATTACAGCCTGCAGAGCAAGTCCGACAAAGCCTGTTTTTATCTGACCCCAAATCATGGAAACTGTAAACGATGTAAATCTTCCGAATATTGCGATAAGAAGCACAAAAGATGCTCTGCCTGCGATTTCTGCAGAAAGCACTGCGGGAAATGCCATCCATTTATTCTTATAGATAAGCTTACCGAATGCGCCGGAAACAAGAGCAAATACGGCAAGCTCCGCCATCATAAAAGGAAGTCTCTCTGCCATAGGCATAGGATTTCCGAAAGCGGATGTAACCAAAAAGCTCATGAACGGTGCAATCAGACCTACCGTAAATCCCCATTTGGCACCCATCAGCGCACCGCCGATGATAACGGGCAGATACATCGGGAGATATTTAACGCCGCCCTGCGCTCCCGCTACGAGATGTACGAGTTGCGGCAGACACACCGCCGCGATTATTACCAATGCCGACAAAGCGGTTTTTACCCCGATTTTTTTGCCGACGGACAACTGTTTTCTTGAAAGAACATTCTCAATCATGATTTTTCTCCTTTTTATTTTTCAAAATATTCTGCTATTTTCTGCATTTTTTCCTGCTGCTTTACATCAAAGGGACAGCGCCTGTCGCAATGTCCGCATCCGAGACACGCCGAAGCCTTTACTTCAAGCTTATCATAATGGTTTTCCGCCATTTTGTCGCCTGCCTGCGACAGGTCGTAATATTTATTGACAAGTCCTATGTCTATTCCGGCAGGACACGGCTGGCAATGATTGCAGTAAACGCAATTCCCTCTTGCCGCCGCAGGCGTAAATTCCGCTATCTCGGAATAATCGTTTTCCTCACGCGACGAAGCCTTGAAAGTAAGCAATTCATCGAGGTCTTTCAGGTTTCTGACTCCGGGCACGGCAGCCATAACCGCAGGGCGGTCGAGCACATACTGAATGCACTGATTTTTTGTCAGCGCTCTTCTGAAAGGCGATGTTTCCGCCCTCAGAAGCTGTCCGCCGTGAAAAGGCTTCATTACCGAAATGCCAACTCCCTCCGCTTCACAGCGGCGGAAAAGCTTCGCGCGCTCGTCCGTCGTTCCTATTCCGTATTCGTCGCCGCATTCCAAATCATACGCAGGATTTATCGAAAGCATCATCATATCGATAAGTCCCGTATCAAGCAGCTTTTCGGCGACCGACGGCGTATGGGACGAAAATCCGATATGTCTTACCACGCCTTTGTCTTTCAGCTCCTTGACAAAATCGAAAATACCGTTCTTTTCGATATCGTATATATCGCTTTCTTCGTCTACGCAGTGCAAAAATCCGAAATCGACATAATCTGTGCCGAGCTTTTCAAGCTCCCACCCGAAAGTATCTTTTATCTTTTTCAGATTTCTCGACCAGCCGTAATCGCCCTCGGCATTATATACCGCGCCGAAATGAAGCTGAAAATATATCTTTTCGCGCTGTCCGTGGATAGCTTTTCCGAAAGGCTCGTAAACGGCGGCGCCGCCTGCGCAAAGGTCAAAAAAGTTTATGCCGTTTTCTATTGCCTTTCTGATGACCGCCTCTATCTCGTCAGGCGGGGTTTCCTGTATGCCGCCCATTCCGAGCCCGAGAGTACCTATTCTCTCTTCACCTTTGGGCAGTTTTCTGTATTCTATCATCTTTTTCTCCTTGAAAATATCAGAATGTTATTTATTTTTTGCGTTCAAATTCTTCCGCCACATCGACAAGCAAATCGCGTATATGCAGATGCTGCGGGCAGGCTTTTTCGCACTTGCCGCACTTTATGCAGTCGGAAGCCTTGCCGTGATTTTTGGTATATACCTCGCTGTAATAATAGTTTACATTCCAGTCGTGATAAATCTGCTTTGCGTTCATGCATGAGAAAAGGTCGGGTATGGAGATATGTTTCGGGCAACCGTCGATGCAATAGCGGCACGCCGTGCACGGTATAAGATGCATGGGATGGAAAATATCGCATACCTTTTTTATTGCCGCATGCTCGTTTTCGTCAAGCGGCTTGAAATCTTTCATATAGGAAAGATTGTCTTTCATCTGCTCCATATTGCTCATGCCGGAGAGAACCATCTTTATGCCGTCAAAACCCGCGGCAAAGCGTATGGCATAGCTTGCCGCACTTCCGCCGTGTAAATCCTCGAGAACTTTCTTTGCCCTCTCGGGAAGATTTACGAGATTGCCGCCCTTTACAGGCTCCATGACTATCATCGGCTTATTGTGCTTGCGGCAGACCTCATAAAGCTTTCTCGACTGGATTGCAGGGTCCTCATAGTCGACATAGTTAAACTGAATCTGGACTACCTCGACCTCGGGATATTCCGTCAGGATTTCCTCCAGAACATCTGCCGTATCGTGGAAAGATATTCCGACATGCTTTATCTTGCCCTCCTTTTTGAGCTCAAAAGCCGTTTCGTAGGCATGGCACTTTTTATATTTTGCAAAAAGATTTTTATTCTGGGCATGCATCAGGTAAATATCGAAATAATCTACCTTGCAGGATTCCAACTGCTTCTGAAAGAGCGGACGGATTTCTTCTTCCGTATTGAAGAGCACACCCGAAAGCTTGTTTGTCAGAACAAAGCTCTCGCGCGGATATCTCGCCGCTATGCAGTCGCCGATTGCCGTTTCGCTCTGTCCCTCGAGATAAACTCTCGCAGTATCAAAGTAATTGAACCCCTCTGCCATGAAGAGGTCGACCATCTTTTTGAATTCATCGTAATCGACCTTGCCGTCTTTCATCGGGAGACGCATACAGCCGAAGCCGAAATTCTTTTTTGCCTCGGAAAAAACGCTGTTTTCATCAAATCCGTTCATTTCTTATTCTCCTTAAAATGTATTTTTTAACTCAGCTATTCTTTTCAGCCCATTTCGCAAGTTCGCTTTCCGTCATTCTGTTGACTATGCCGCCTGCTTTCCATGTGGCATTCGGGCAGACCTTTTTGAGAACATCGACCGTCTTTCCCATGCCGCTTCCGCCCGATGTGGCAAAAGGAATCACCGTTTTTCCCGAGAAATCATAGCTTTCGAGGAAAGTATCGATGATTGTAGGCGCTACATACCACCAGATGGGAAATCCGACATATACCGTGTCGTATTCGTCCATATTTTCGCAGTACGAAGCGATTTCCGGACGCGACTGTGGATTGCTCATCTCCACAGAGGAGCGGCTCTTGTTGTTTGTCCAGTCGAGGTCAGCGTGCGTGTACGGAACGGCGGGTTTGATTTTGAAAATGTCGGCGCCGACAGCCTTAGCCAGCTTCTGCGCCGTCTTTTCCGTTACTCCGCTCGCGGAAAAGTACGCTACAAGTTTTTTCATTGTGATTTCCTCCTTATTTGCCGCTGAATACAGGAAAATAGCTGTATTCACCGTAATTTTTGAATTCCACTGCGCCGAGAGCTTTCATGTCCGCATCGGAAATGACAAAATCAAGTTCGCCGTTTTCCTTTATATGCTCGCGCGAGGAAGCTTTCGGCAGGGCGATAAGCCCAAGCTGAAGAATATACCGTATGCAGAGCTGTGCGGGAGATACGCCGTATTTCTTCGCCGTTTCGGTAATAGCGGGGCTTTTCAGCGCCTCACCGTGCGCGATGGGCGAATATGCCTCTACGGCAATGCCGTTTTCCGCGCAGAAAGATATAAGCTCTTTCGGCGTATTTCCGATATGAGCAAGCACCTGATTTACCGCAGGCTTTACCCTGCAATGCGGGAGCAGACTTTCAAGGTCATCGCGAAGAAAGTTTGAAACGCCGATGGCGCGCAGTTTCCCTGCGTCATACGCATCCTCAAGCGCACGCCATACCTCGCGGTTTTCCTCAAAATACCGCTTCTCGCCGCGCCACTCTGCCCAAGGTTGAGGCGCATGAATAATCATCATGTCGAGATATTCAAGACCTGTCTTCGCAAGTGTTTCGTCGATTGACTTTGCGGCGGAAGCGTAATTCTTATTTTCTGCCGCGACCTTGCTGACTACAAAAAGCTCATCGCGCGGCACGCCGCATGTGCGCACTCCCTCGCCTACACCGCGCTCATTGCCATATGCCTGCGCCGTGTCGATATGGCGATATCCGAGGTCAATGGCGGTTTTGACAGCCTCTGCCGCCTTATCGTCGTCTATGCACCATGTTCCGAAGCCGAGCATCGGAATTTTCACGCCGTTATTCAGCGTGACGGTTTTGTCTAAAATCATTTTTTATCCTCTCCTTTTTCATCATCGTTCCATATTTCTTTTGCCATGCGGAAAACCGCCCATGCTTTCGGCCATCCGCAGTAAAAGGCGGCATGAGTGACCGTTTCCGCAATTTCTTCTTTTGTTATGCCGTTTTTCTTTGCATTTATCAGATGATAGCGGAAGCTCTCATCGGTAATTCCCTGCGCCATCAGCGCAACGACCGTTATAAGCGAGCGGTCGCGCAGAGAAAGTTGATCTTCTCTGCTCCATACCTCGCCGAAGAGAACATCATCGTTAAGCTCGGCAAATTTCGGGGCGAACTCACCCAGAGCATCTCTGCCCGCAGTCTGTTTTATCGCCATGACTCTTCCCTCCTCAGAGTTTTTCGTATTCTTCGTCCGACACAGGCTCGCACCATTCGGTTTTGCAGTTCTTACCCGGAACCTCTATAGCTATATGAGAAAACCAGCTGTCTTTTTTCGCGCCGTGCCAGTGCTTTACATTTGCGGGAATCGTGATTACCGTTCCAGGAGTGAGGCTGACGGCATCTTTGCCCTCCTCCATATACCATCCCTCGCCCGCCGTGCAGACAAGTATCTGACCGCCGCCCTCATCGGCATGATGAATATGCCGGTTATTCCGGCAGGAGGGTTCAAAAGTGACATTGGCAAGGAAAACGGTTTTTCCCGCCTCTGTCAGCGGATTCAGATAAGACGCCCCGCTGAAATATTTCGCATAGGCGGAATTGTATCCCCCTTTGCCGAAAACATTCTGCTTTTCAAATTCTCTTTCGTTCATGCGCTTTTCCTCCGTATTCATTTTATTTCGATTGCTCCGCCGTCGCAAAGCCATTTTTCGAGATTTACATCGCCTGCGCCTGTGGCACGAAGCCCGTCTTTTACAGTCGCCGCAGGCTCGGATGTTCTGATTTCGGAAACCGACCTTGATATGCCGCTGCTACCCGATGTGCAGAAAGGCAGAACGGTTTTGCCGCTTAGGTCATATTTATCAAGGAAAGTATTTATGATTTTCGGCATCGTGCCCCACCATATAGGATAGCCGATGATGACCGTATCATATTCGGAAAAGTCGATTTCGGCACCTGCAATCTGCGGGCGCGCGTCAGGGTCATTCATCTCGCGGTTTGCGCGGCAATTGCTGTCGCTGTAGTTTAGGTCAGCCGAAGTATACGGCTCCGCGGGGACGATTTCGTAAATCTCCGCGCCCGTAAGCGATGCTATTTTCTCGGCGACCGCTTTCGTATTGCCCGTGCAGGAAAAATAAGCGATGAGAATCCTTGATTTTTTCTCGGGTGGAGTTATATTTTCGCCCGATTCCGTGGTTCCCGTGCTTTCGGTAGTCGTTCCTGTCGCGTCATTTCCGCTTCCGTTTGCGCAGGCGGAAAAGATGAAAACAGCCGCGCAGATAAGCACCATCAGGCATAAAATCAGCTTACTTTTTTTCATAATTTCATCCTCCTATATCTTCTTTATCGACTTTGTGGGATTCCCCGCAACAACCGTATTTGCCGGAACATCCTTTGTCACAACACTGCCCGCACCGACGACGGCACCGTCTCCGATGTGCACGCCCGGAAGAATTATCGCGCCGGCACCAATCCAGACATTTTTTCCTATGATAATCGGGCGCGAGGTGATATACCGCCGTCTGTCGGGTTCGAGCCCGTGATTTTCCGTAATAAGCTGAACCTGCGGCGCGATGAAAGCATCATCGCCTATGGTGACTCCGCCCCTGTCCATAAATGTGCAGCCGAAATTTATGAATACGCGCTAGCCCACGCGTATATTCCGCCCGAAATCCGTATAAAACGGCGGATTCAGATTAAAATCTTCGCCACAGCCTGCCCTGTGATTTCGCTGAAATATTTACGCGCAGTCGCCGCATCGCAGACCGTGGTATTCATTTCCTGCGTCAGCCGCTTTGCGTTTGCAATGATTTTTTTGATTTTGCCGTAGTCCGCATCGTCAATCGACACAGGCTCTCCCGAAAGGTCTCTTTCAATGATACTTCGCATAATAATCTCCGAAAAAATAAGCGTGAGCAGGGCTTTCGCCTTTTTCACGCTTATTATATCACGAAAATTATTCCATGTAAAATACTTATTTTTAATTATAAATCATAACCGAATGGAATGTTCCACAAATTCAATGAATTTTGCGGCGCTCGGCGAAGCGGCTTTGTGTTTTTTCCAGATAAGGACACTGGAAAGGATGATTTCGGGTTCAAAAGGTCGCCATCCGAGCGTGCGCTTGTCATAAAGCTCCGTTGCGCCCTCGATAGTTATCGACGCGCCTGCATTCTCGCGCACCAGAGTGGCAACATTGCCGAGCAGATTGTGCGTGCCGAAAACATTCGGGCTGTGAATCGATATGCCGAATATCTCCTCGAGTTGATTTCTGATGCGGAACGGCACGAAAAGCCGCTCTCCGACGAGGTCACTCTTTGATACGGATTCTTTCCGAAAAAGCGGATTTTCCGCAGAAACAAGCACACCCCACCGCTCTTTTTCGGGAAATCGCAGAAAATCGTATTTGGCAAGGTCAATAGCGGGTTCGATAATAAGTCCCGCATCAAGCACGCCTTTTTCTATGCGTTCCTTTACGCTGTCGGCAGTCGCGGAATAAAAATCGAATTTCACATCGGGATAGCTCTTTGAAAACTCAACAGCAAGCTCTCCGAGCCGACGGCTCGCCGATGTTTCGCCCATTCCGATGGCGATGATGCCGTTATATGAAACGATACCGTCCTTGAAATCGCGCTCGGTTTTCTCCGTCAGCGCAACGATTTCCCTCGCTCTGCCGCGCAAGAATCTTCCCTCCTCCGTCAGCGTAAGCGAGCGCTTGCCGCGAATGAAAAGAGTCGCTCCGAGCTCGTTTTCCAGCTGCATCATCTGCTTTGAAAGCGCGGGCTGTGATACATGGAGAATCTCGGCGGCTCGCGTGATGTTTTCCTCCTGCGCTACTACAAGAAAATATTTCAGAAGTCTGTTTTCCATAATTCTCTCCGGTTATGATGGCAATTTGATTATTACAATTACAGTATATCACACCGTTTTCGGAATGTAAAGCATATTTGACAATTTTCGCTTGATTTTAAAATAAAATATATCCCCTTACCGAAATCCGGCAAGGGGATTGAAAGTCAATATTCTATTACTACCATCTGGTGGCACTCGAGCTTATCAAGCGTGTAAGTCAGTATGCCGTCTGTGTAGTCAAAGTCTATATCTCTGTCCTGCGGGGCGAGATAAACTCTCTCCGGCTCTCTGTCGAGCTTTATCGAAACCTCGGTATTATATACGGGAACGATATCCTCGATAACCTCAACGCCGTTACCGCGCTTGACGGGAGAAGCATAGAGCAGATGATTTACAAGGCGTCTCTCGGCAACCTGATTCATCAGCGTTACCACGCCCTGCGCAGGCAGGCTTGTGGTCAGCGTCTTGTTTTCTCCGAGGAGAACATCTATAACATGCTTGATTACCTGCTTTGCGATGAGCGAACCTTTTGTTGCGTACTCGCTGAAGAGTCTGAACGAAATATACGCGCCGTCCGCGCCCACCGTTATCGCGGGAGAAACCTTTTCGGGATCGTTGGGCGTGTGCTGATGCGAGGAAAACTTAAATGTCGAGCGGTTGAAATAAGGGTCCTCTCTGTATGCGAGGACATCGCCTGTCGCCTCTATATCGTTGCAGGGCTGATATATCACATAAGCCGAATCATAGAGCCCCTCCATTTCAAATTTCGGATGGAGATATGTCGGATTATACTTGCATGAACCGATGTATTTTGCACCGAGGTCAAAGGCAAAGCCGCTTCCGTCATTCATTAGTGTGCTGTCACCCGTGGCAAGGATTTTGCCGCCGTTTTCAGTAAACTCGCGGAGCTTTTCGGCAACCTCATCATCGATGATGCTGTCATCCGTGAGGATAACGAGCTTATATTTCGAAAGATCCGCCTCCGTATCCACCATATCAAAAAGGTACTTGCCCTCGAGAAGAATTCTCGAGGCACCCGTGCTTCCTATCCATGAGCGCTTGCCGGGAGGGTCTTTTTCAGGGCTCATATGAGCGAAAAGCGCTTCCTGCGAAAGCAGTGCGATATCCGCTACGCTTTCGACACCGTCAAGCCAAGGTTCCTTTTCCTCAACCTCCTTGAAAGCTTCGCCGATGAGTTTGTATGTTGCAGGCTCCATGAAGCCGAGCGGATGAAGCTGGTCGCCTATCGAAACCTTCGCTCCGTTTGCAATTGAGAGCGATGCCTCATAGCGCAGAGCATTCGGATGCTTGAAGCCGCCGAATTCGCCCCAGCTGAGATGAAATTTGCCCGTCATGCCGAGAAATTCCATGCCGAGCGTTCTCGCGTATGCGGCGGAAAGCGGGAAATGGTCATATCCCCAGCCGCCGGTGGGAAGGCTCTCAAGCTCGAGATGCGTATTGAGATAGGCAAATTCTCTTCTGCCTGCCGAGAGGTGACCCGCATTGTGAAATACGGGATGCCCGGGCTTATGCTTGTCTACCGTTTCACGCACGCGGCGCAGATAGTTCATATATGTTTCCACGCCGAGTCTGTAGGCATTGTCGGGAGCATAAGGATCCCAGCCGCGTTCGCGCATTTTGGCTACGCAGTGCTGACAGTAGCAGGGGAAAACGCCTACGATATCGAGAAATATTCCGTCGCCGTCATATCTCTCGAGCACCTCTTCTATCTGCGCCAGCAGATAATCGAGATACGGAGAATTCATGCACATGCGGTGATATCCCGGAACGGTGAAATTCTTAACCCATTCCGTGCTTTCGTCCGCATTGCGGTAGAGCCAGTCGGGATGAAGTCGAGCCATCTTTTCATCAAGCCCTGCGGAAATATAAATCGGTGTTTTTACTCCTATTTCGTGCGCCGCCTCTATCTCTGCACCGAGCAGGTCGAAATCAAGATGCGGATGCATGGTATTTGCCTCCGACGGATGGTAAGCCCATCCGTGGTGGCACTTGGAAAAGAGCGTTATCGAGTTGACATGCCCCATTTTCAGCGCATTCTGAAACTGCTCCTTTGAAAAACGGCTGCCTATATTCTCTATTTCGCCGCTCGTGTGAAAATCAAGGTGTACCTGTCTGAAATTCATTTTATACCTCCGTTATCTTGCGACCTGCTCCATTATAAATGCTTCGAGTATATCGCCTTCTTTGATATCATTGAATTTTTCCAGTCCTATACCGCATTCATAGCCCGATGCAACTTCCTTGACATCGTCCTTGAAACGGCGGAGCGAGGCAATCTTATCCTCAAATATAACTATGCCGTCGCGCACTACTCTTATCTGAGCGGCGCGGGTAATCTTACCGTCCTGAATATACGAGCCTGCGATGGTTCCGACGCTGGAAACATGGATAGTCTGGCGCACCTCGGCATGACCGAGGATAACCTCGCGGTATACAGGCTTGAGCATACCCTTGATAGCGGCTTCTATCTCCTCTATGCATTCATAGATGATTCTGTATGTGCGGACATCGACACCCTGCTCGGCGGCATTGTCCATAGCAAGCTTATCGGGACGGACATTGAAGCCGACGATGATGGCATTCGAAGCGGCGGCGAATGTTACATCGCCCTCTGTAATGCCGCCGACGCCCATATGGATGACATTGACATGAACCTCGTCATTCGAGAGTTTTTCGAGCGAGGATTTGACAGCCTCGGCAGAACCCTTTACATCGGCTTTAACGATGATATTGAGATCCTTTACGCCGTCCTTAATCTGGCTGAAGAGCTCGTCGAGATTTACTCTTGCGTGAGCGGTGAATTCCGCTTCCTTTTCTTTATCCTTGCGCTGTTCGGCAAGCTCGCGCGCCATGCGCTCGTTTTCGACGGCGTTGAATTCGTCGCCCGCCTGCGGAACATCGGAAAGACCTACTATCTCTACGGGAACAGAGGGACCTGCCTCCTTGACAAGCTTTCCGAGGTCATTTGTCATCGCACGCACTCTGCCGACCGTTGTGCCGGCGATAACCGTATCGCCTGTATGAAGAGTACCGTTCTGCACAAGAACCGTTGCCACGGGACCTCTGCCCTTGTCAAGTCTCGCCTCTATTATGATACCTTTTGCGCGGCGGTTGGGATTAGCTTTCAGCTCCTTCATTTCCGCTACGAGAAGCACCATCTCGAGAAGTTCGGGGATGCCCTTTTTCGTCAACGCGGAAACAGGAACGCATATCGTATCTCCGCCCCACTCCTCGGGAACAAGGTCATACTGCGTGAGTCCCTGCTTTACAGCCTCGGGATTTGCCGCGGGCTTATCCATCTTATTGATAGCAACGATTATGGAAACGCCTGCCGCCTTTGCATGGTTTATAGCCTCTACCGTCTGCGGCATGATGCCATCGTCTGCGGCAACTACGAGAATCGCGATATCCGTAGATTTCGCGCCGCGCGCACGCATAGCCGTGAATGCCGCGTGACCCGGGGTATCGAGAAATGTGATATTCTTGCCGTTGCAGTTTACTCTGTATGCACCGATATGCTGTGTGATACCGCCTGCTTCTCCTGCGGTGACTCTCGTATGTCTTATCGCATCGAGAAGCGATGTCTTACCGTGGTCGACATGACCCATAACGCAGACTACGGGGTCGCGCTCTACAAGGCTCTCGGGAGAATCCTCAGCCTCGTCAAAGAGCTTTTCTTCTATCGTGACGACGACTTCCTTTGTAACCTCGGCACCGAGCTCGTCGGCTACGAGATATGCCGTATCGAAATCGACCGTCTGATTGAGCGTCGCCATTACACCCATAAGCATGAGACGCTTTACTACCTCTGAGGCTGTAACCTTGAGGCGGGAAGCAAGCTCCGATACGGTTATCTCATCGGGAATGCTTACCTTGAGCTTCTGCTTCTTTGCCTTCTCCTGCTGTTCGCGCTTCATACGCTCCATATTCTGGCGATCCTTATCCTTATCCTTGCCTTTGGCGGGATAAGGATTCTTGTTCTGCTGTTTTTTCAGCTTCTGTCTGTCGGAAGCATTGCTGTTTCTGCGCGCCGATTCGGGAACAAAGTTTTCGAGTCTCTCATCATATTTGGAGAGGTCGACCTGCGTCGTTCTCGTATCGACAATTCTCGTTTTGCGCTCGGGAGTGGGCGCCGCCATATTTCCGCTCATGACTATCGTCTGCTGCTTCTTCTTGTCGTCGCTTCTCTGCTGCGCGGGCTTCTGCTTGTCGCGCTCAAAGCTCGGCTTTGCAAATCTGTCGCTCGATTTGCTTGCACCTCTTTGCTGCTGTGCCGCTCTCGCATCGGCTTTTGCTTTTGCTTTTGCTTCGGCTTCCGCCTTGGCTTTTGCTTCAGCCTCGGCTTCAGCCTTTGCCTTTGCTTCAGCTGCCGCTTTTGCTTCGGCTTCCGCTTTCGCCTTTGCCTCGGCTTCCTCTGCGGCTTTCTTTGCCGCCTCTTCTTTTTCTATTTTTTCAAGATAATTCTTCGTCTTTATTATAGCCTTGCCCGAGAGATAATCTCCCATATTAGTTATCTGGTTTCTCTCTGTCAGCTTATCTATGAGGACTTCGAATTCCCACGGCTCAACAGTTGCCGTGGAGGTTTTTCCGGTTATTCCGAATTCAGTGAATAAATCCGTCAGCTCCTTGCTTTTGAGTTCAAGATCCTTTGCCAGCAGATTTACTCTCAGCTTCTGTGATGATAACATAAGTTCCACCCGTCCTTTCCTTATCGTTCGCACTTGCCGGTAACAAGCTCCGCCAAGTTTCTGTCAGTAACGGCTACGCACGCGGCTTCGCTCTTTCCGAAAGCCGCACCCAGCTCTGCGGTAGTGCAGTCTATATATATAAGCCGGATACCGTAATATGAAAAACAGTTTTCAATGCGTTTTTTCGAGTTTTGCGATGCGGCACTGCTTGCGACTCCTACCTTTGCCTTGCCAGCGCGGACAGCGTCGCACGCCATGTCCGTACCAATGGCAAGCTTGCCAGCCCGCTTTGCAAGACCGAGCGATGTGAGTATGCTTTTTGTTTTTTCAGTCATTTTCAATCTCCGATTCAAGTCTTGCGAATATTTCTTCGGGTATTGCGGCTTCGAGATTTGATTCGAGGCGCTTTCTTGCCTTTTTCAGGCATTTTGCACTCGGACAGATATACGCGCCGCGTCCCGCTTTCTTGCCTGTTTTGTCTATTTCTATATCCTTGCTTTCGGCAAGCCGGACTATTCGTATAAGCTCGCTTTTAGGCTTCTTTTCGCCGCAGCCGACACATTTTCTTTCAGGCTCTGTTTTCATATCGTTGCCTTTCCGTGTTTATTTGAATTATGATGTTTTTATATCTATTTTGTAGCCGGTGAGTCTTGCGGCAAGACGCGCATTCTGACCCTCTCTGCCTATGGCAAGCGAAAGCTGATCCTCGGGAACGATAACTCTGCAGCTCTTCTCTCCCGGGACAACGGAAACGCTCTTTACCTCTGCGGGAGAGAGTGCCGCCTTGACGAATGCCTCGGGATCCTCACTGTATGCAATGACATCTATCTTCTCGCCGTTCAGCTCGTTTACTATGCCGTTTATACGACTGCCGCGGTTACCTATGCAGGCGCCGACGGGGTCTACATTCTCATCTCTGCTCTCTACGGCTATCTTTGTTCTCGAGCCCGCCTCGCGCGATATTCCGCGGATAACGACCGTGCCGTCCTGTATCTCGGGAACCTCAAGCTCGAAGAGCCTCTTTACAAGACCGAAGTGCGTGCGCGAAAGCGTTACTATCGGACCCTTTACCTCGTTCTTTACTTCCATAACGAAAACCTTTATGTGGTCGCCCACCTCGTAGCTTTCGCCCGGGATCTGTTCGCTCTTCAGCAGTGTTGCCTCGCTTGTGCCGGTATCTACGATAGCATTTCCGTTCACGGGATCTATCTTGACTACAGTCGCCGTGACAACCTCTTCCTTTTTGCTCTCGTATTCGCGTATGAGCATACTGCGCTCGGCTTCTCTTATGCCCTGAACTATGACCTGCTTTGCCGTCTGCGCGCTGATTCTGCCGAAGTTTTTGGTTTTCACTTCAAATTCGCAGAAGTCACCTATCTGATATTTTTTGCCTATCTTTTTGGCATCCTCGAGCGAAATCTGGGTTTCGGGATCCTCTACTGTCTCCACAACCTCTTTGAGGCTGTATACCTTGACATCCTTTTTCTCGGGATTGAGAACAACGCGCACATTCGTGCGTCCGCCGTTGTCTCTCTTGAAGGCGCTGATGAGAGCCGCCTCAACCTTTTCCAGCATATATTCTTTCGGTATGCCGCGCTCTTTCTCGAGAGCGTCAAGGGCATTGAAAAATTCGGTATTCATTTTTTATGACCATTCCTTTCCGTAATCTTATTTTTAAAAGTCAAAAACAGTGCTTGCTTTTGCTATTTTTGAAATATCGAAGCTCTTGTCTCCTGCATCGGTTGAAATAACGGCAATGCCGTTTTCAAATCCGATGAGCTTTCCCGTATACGACTTCTTGCCGCTCTCATCCGGCGAGAAAAGGCGTATCTCAATCTTTTCGCCTACAGCGCTCTCATAGTGCCAAGGCTTACGAAGCTCGCGCTCTATCCCGGGGGAAGAAACCTCCAGATGATATGAGCAGTCTATGGGGTCAAGCTCGTCGAGAATAGGGTCGATCAAGCGATGAACCTTTTCGCAGTCATCAAGCGTGATTCCGTCGTCGGAATCTATGGTTATGCGCAGATAATGCTCGGCGCCCTCCTTGACAAACTCAACATCCCACACGCGATATCCGATTCCGACTATATGCGGCGTGAGCTTCTCCTCAACAAATGAGGCAACACTCTGTCCCTTTGCCATGAAAATCCTCCTTACAAACAATTGAGAGCGGACCGAAGCCCACTCTCCTTTTACTGAAATATCATACTGTGATTATACTATATCATATGTTTTCCGAAATTGCAATAGTTTTTCCGAAATTTTTTCACATATATGATTTTTTTGCGTACTATGGTAATGAAAGACATCACCGAAAGGAGCAAACTCTCATGCGTCTTATAGTAATAAAGTCTCCGAAACTGCTTTCTCCGATACTGCGAAGGATTTTTCACATAAAAAAAGCGTGATATCGGCAAGATGCAACATTGTCAACCTGATTTCAAAATTGGGTTGACAATTTTTCTTTTTCGTGGTATTATCTACTGCGAGGTGATAATATGAAAAGAAAAAAATCAATACTGAAATTAACATTCACAGCACTTTTTGCGTCACTTATCGCCGCATGTACGCTAATTTCCATACCGATGCCCTCTGGCGTGCCGATAACACTGCAGACCTTTGCAGTGGCACTCTGCGGCTTCATCCTGCCCCTGCCTTACGCCGCCGTAGCCGTCGTCGTATATCTCGCTGTCGGTGCCATTGGGCTACCTGTTTTCGCGGGCTTTCGCGGCGGACTTTCCGTGCTCGCCTCGGCGACGGGCGGCTTTCTCGTCGGCTTTATACCGATGGCGGCACTCAGTGCAGTACCCGCCAAGGGCTGGCGCAGGCTTATTTTCGGTTTTCTCGGCGTTTTGGTTTGCCATACGGCGGGCTTTCTCTGGTATTCCGTAGTCAGCGGAGTTGGAATTTTGCCTTCGTTTCTCGGCGTTTCCCTGCCGTATCTGCCCAAGGATTTTATCTCTGTGGCTCTCGCTTACCTTATTTCTGTAAAATTACGCGGTATTTTTTTAAAATTCTATTGCTAAACCGCCTTTTTTATAGTATAATTATTTATAATATTATTTGAATTTGAGGTAAAATTATGAGAGCAGACGGAAAAGTAGTAAAGAATGTAGACCCTATGTATACCCTTGCAACATATTTCATGCGCGAGCGTTATGACGCGCAGAATATGATAAAGGTTACTGTTCCCTACGAGCCGATACATGATTATGTTATCGAAGCAAGAAAGAACGGTCACAGAATCAGTCACATGTCTGTTGTGCTTGCCGCCTTTATACGCACGATATCTGAGTTTCCCGCGCTGAACCGTTTTGTGGTCAACAGCAGGATTTACGCGAGAAACGAGCTTTCGGCAGGCATGGTCGTTCTTCGCCCAGGTGATGCCGACCCATCAATGAGCAAAATGTACTTCGACCTTTACGATACTGTTTTCACCGTAAACGACAAGGTGGAAAAATACATAGATGATAACAATAAATCCTCAAGCAAAAATTCGTCCGATGAGCTTTTTGCAAAGCTTCTGCGCTTCCCTGTGCTCGTTCGAATGATAATGGCGATATACCGCTTCGGCGACAAACACGGGCTTCTTCCCAAAAGCCTGCTCGATGCCAGCCCCTTCCATAATTCTTTTGTCATAACAAATCTGGCAAGCATAAGAACGAATTACATCTACCACCATGTATACGGCTTCGGAACTACAAGCATAATCCTCTCCATCGGCACAAATATAGATACGCCGAAGATGAGAAACGGCGAGATAGTACTTGAGAAAGAGATGCCTTTCGGCATAGTCATGGATGAACGCATAGCAAACGGAAGCTATTATGCAAATGCCTTTTCGAGAATGCAGAGGTATCTGCGAAATCCCGAGCTTCTCGAGCTTCCGCCCGAGAGTGTGAATGTGGACTACGAATTTGAGGGACTTTCCGAGCGCTTCAAAAAAGAACCGAAAAAATCCAAAAAGGAAAAGAAGAAAAAGGCAGAAAAATCCGAGGCTGTCGCCGGGGAATAAGCAAAATAACGAGGTGAAAGGTATGAAAAGCATGAAACGCGCATTTGTTACGGTATTTGCGGTGATGCTTTTCTGCCTTTTTGTTTTATCATGCCTTGCAGGTGCATTTCATTCGTGCCATAATCCGTCCGGATGCCTTTTCTGCAAGACCTTTTCGGAAATGCGGCGGTATCTTGCGGTATCTGCAGTTCTTTCTTTTGCCGTGTGCGCCGCAACCGCGGTCATTACAGTCACAGCGAAAAAGCGGACCGCGCCGCGTGAGTCGCTCGCGGATCTCTGCGTCAAGCTCTCCGAATAGAAATTGACTTCCGCATAAACAACTGAATATTTCGGAGGTCAAAAATATGAAAAAAACGATAAATGTCATTTGTGCCGCTCTTGCCGTTCTCATGATAACGGCTTCACTCTGCGCCTGCGGCAGCACAAAGAAAAACGATAAACCGAAAATTGTATGCACGGCGCTTTCGCTCTATGATTTCTGCCGCGAGATTGCGGGAGAGCACGCCGATGTTCTCCTGCTCTCCGGCAGCTCCGCCGATTATCACAGCTATGAACCGACCGCGGCTGATATCCTCGAGATTTCCTCCTGCGATATCTTCGTCTATATAGGCGGAGCGAGCGAAAAATGGGTAGACAAGACTCTCGCCGCCTCGGGAAACGGCAATATAGTCAAGCTACGCACCATGTCGCTCATTGATCCTCTTCCTGTCGGCGGGCACGACCATGACCACGACGATCATGATGAGCACGACCACGATGAGGACGAATCGGATGAGCATATCTGGACTTCGCTTTCAAATGCGGTGGCTGTCTGCCGCGGTATCTGCGATACGATATGTAAAGCCGACGCCGAAAATAAGGACGCATATGAAGAGAATTTCCGCCTATACAGTGAAAAGCTCACGGCTCTCGATGCCGAATACAGAAAATGCGTGAGCGAGAGCAGGCTCGAAGAGCTTGTCTTTGCAGACAGATTTCCTTTTGCCTATCTTGCAAATGACTACGGAATAGAATGTCATGCGGCATTCTCGGGTTGCTCTTCGGAATCGGAGGCAAGCTTTGAGGTCATGGCTTCGCTCATAAACGAAGTAAAAGACAAAAAGCTTCCCGCCGTCATAATGATAGATGGAAGCAAGGGCGATATAGCCGAAACAGTCTGCAAAGCAACGGGCGCGAAAAAGCTCGTCATGGATTCCTGCCAGCTTGCCGCTGCGGGAATACTGCAAAAGTCGGATATTTATTATAACGCGATGGTAAAAAATCTTGAGGTACTCAGGGAGGCTCTCGGAAATTGAAGCTGATAGAAGTAAAAAATGTCCGTCTTGCCTATGATGGCGTGACGATACTCGATAATATAAATTTCTCCGTAAACCGCGGTGATTATTTCTGCATAGTCGGCGAAAACGGCTCGGGAAAAAGCACGCTCATGCGAGCCATTCTCTCGCTGAAGCCAATCTCGGGCGGCGAGATAATCATGAACGGCATAAAGAGCCGCGAGATAGGTTATCTGCCACAGCGCATAAATTCGCGCAGAGACTTCCCTGCCTCCATCTATGAGGTTGTCATCTCCGGCTGCGGCGGAAGCACGCTTTTTTACAGAAGCGAACATAAGAAAAAAGCGGCGGAAGCAATAGAGCGCGTCGGACTCACCGGCATGGAGAAGCGATGCTTCTCCGAACTTTCTGGCGGTCAGGCACAGCGCGTGCTTCTTGCCCGCGCACTCTGCGCCGCAAAATCACTGATACTTCTCGACGAGCCTGTCGCCGGTCTCGACCCCGAAGCCACCGCCGATATGTATAACTGCATAGAATCGCTCAACCGCGACGGCATGACGGTCATCATGATATCGCACGATATCGCATCCGTTCTGAAATACGCCACAAATATCCTACATGTCGGGAACAATACTTCATTTGCCTGCGGCAAAGAGGAATATCTGAAGTTTATCGAGGGCAAGGAAAAGGAGGGCGAAAGATGAATATAATAGAAAAACTCTCCGCCTATCTTTCTTTTTCGTTTGTGCGCTATGCGATGATCGCAGGCGTGCTTATCGCTCTCTGCTCATCGCTTATCGGCGTCAGCCTCGTGCTCAAGCGCTATTCCATGATAGGCGACGGACTCTCCCATGTGGCTTTCGGCGCCATGGCTATAGCTTCGGCTCTCAGCCTCGCGCCTATGGCTGTCGCCATGCCGATGACAATAGTCGCGGCGGTATTTCTGCTCCGCTTCAAGGGAAAATTCAAGGGTGATACCTCGATAGCCCTCATCTCCGTTTCGGCTCTTGCCATAGGCTATCTCATACTCAATATTTTTCCCTCATCATCCAATACCGCGACCGATGTCTGCACCACGCTCTTCGGTTCCACTTCCATACTCACGCTGACAGCGGGCGAGGTATGGCTCTGCGCAGGGCTTTGCGTCGGCGTTGCGGTGTTCTTTACCATATTTTATAATAAGATATTTTCCATCACATTTGATGAAGAGTTTTCCCGCGCATCGGGAACGCCGACGGCAATATATGATACGGCTTTTGCAATAATCATAGCAGTCGTCATAGTGCTTTCCATGAGCCTTGTCGGCGCACTGCTCGTTTCCGCACTGATAATCTTCCCTGCCGTTTCCGCCATGCAGATATTCAGGAGCTTCAGGCAGGTGACGGTATGCTCCGTCATCATATCGGTGTTCTGCGCTCTGCTCGGGCTTTTCATCGCCATACTCTACGGCACGCCCGTCGGCTCAACCATCGTAGCGGCAAATCTTATCCTGCTTGCCGTATTCACTCTGATAGGAAAAATAAGGAGGCATTCATGAAGCATAATTATATGCGGACTCTCTCCGCCCTTCTTGCTCTGCTGATGCTTTTGCTCGCGGTATCCGCCTGCGGCAAAGGAAACGGCGTACTCGATATGACAAAAATGAGCGATACGCTGATATATTCCACCATCGAAAACATGAAGAAAACGCCCGAGGGCTATCTCGGCATGACCATACGCATTTCCGGCTCGTATGTCAAAAGCTACTTTGACGAAACAGGCAACTACTACCATTTCGTGACAGGCATCGACAGCACAGGCTGTTGCTCATGGGGATATGAATTTCTCCTTGACGAAAGCAAGTTCAGCTATCCCGCAGAAAACGCAAACATCACCATACAGGGTAAAATAAAATCGTATAATGAGCTCGGCGTAGATTATTACTACATCGATGTTGAAGAAATGAAATAAGAAACAAAAAAGACCGCCGCGGCGGTCTTTTTTTGCTACTCATTCCTTGATGTGACCTTTTTTCACCTCATCGAGAATTATGCTCTCGATATAGGGATATACGGCAGGCAGTCCCTCTTTTACGGGAGCCATGCGCTTGTATACAGCGTCTTTTGTCACGCCGTTCAGCACCCATGTATAGCCCTCATTGAGCGCATTTGAGATGAAAGGCTGTATCCTGTCAAGCGAAGCGGCATATTTCGCATCGTTTGTCTCCTCCGCATCAAATTCCTCCCAGAGCGCGCGCAGAGGCTCTGCTTCAGGGCAGAGAGAGAAAAGCTTGTCTGCCGCTTTTCTTTCCCTCTCTGCCTTATCCGAATAACCGACGACATCATATGCAAAGGTATCGCCCGCATATATTTCGACAAGGTCATGAACAAGCGTCATCTTGAGAATTTTTTCCATATTGAGCGGAAACGGCGCATACTTTTCAAAAAGGATTGCCATCATGGCGAGATGCCATGAATGCTCGGCATCGTCTTCTCTCTTTGAGCCGTCGTATATAAGCGAGCGGCGAAGCACCGTTTTCATTTTGTCTATCTCTTTCACAAAGTCAAAAACCCGAATTATATTATCCATGTTTTCCTGCATAATAAGCCTCCGTCTGAATAAAAGCCCGACAAAGCGGCATTCACTGCACTGTCGGGCTGTATTTGTATTTTAAACTCCCGAGTAAGCGGAGAAACCGCCGTCTACGGGAACGACAATGCCGTTTACAAAGCCTGCGGCGCCCTCATCGCAGAGCCAGAGAAGCGTACCGACAAGGTCGCTCGGCTCGCCGAATTTCTCCATAGGCGTATTGCGGAGAATCTTGTGGCTTCTCTCCGTATAGCTTCCGTCGGGATTTGTGAGAAGCGCTCTGTTCTGGTCAGTGAGGAAGAAACCGGGAGCGATAGCGTTTACGCGGATGCCGACCTTGGAAAAATGAACGGCAAGCCACTGCGTAAAGTTGGAAACAGCCGCCTTTGCGCCCGAGTATGCGGGAATTTTGGTAAGCGGTGTGAAAGCGTTCATGCTGGAGATATTGACTATGCAGCATCCCTTTTTCTCAGCCATATCGCGCGCGAATGTCTGCGTAGGAAGAAGCGTTCCGAGGAAGTTGAGATTGAAAACAAATTCCACTCCCTTGGGGTCTAGGTCAAAGAATGTGACCGCGTCGCCCGCATCTTTCAAATCCTCGGGGAAAAGATATTCCTTTGTCGTTGTTCCTTTCGGATTGTTTCCGCCCGCACCGTTGAGCAGTATATCGCATGTACCGAGCTTTTCGTTTATTGTCTTTCTTGCCGCTTCGAGGCTCTCTTTGTCGAGTACATTTGCCGCAACGGCGATAGCCGTGCCGCCCTCTGCCGTTATTTCATCGACAACTTTCTGTGCCGCCTCAAGACGCAGGTCGCAAACGGCAACCTTTGCGCCGCAAGCCGCGAGGGCGCGTGCAAATTCCGAGCAGAGTATGCCGCCGCCGCCTGTGACAACGGCAACCTTATCTTTCAGTTCGATTTTAAAAGGTACTTTCATTTCCATTATCTCCTTTCGGCAAATGCCGATTATTTACGGTAATATTTTACACCCGTTTCAGGTAAAAGTCAAGGCTTTGTCATGAGTCGAGCTTATCTATGAGCT
The DNA here is from genome assembly GCA_905202255.1 of uncultured Ruminococcus sp. Classification (GTDB taxonomy): domain Bacteria; phylum Bacillota; class Clostridia; order Oscillospirales; family CAG-272; genus Apopatosoma. The sequence continues at coordinate 21,932 of CAJKRH010000002.1, read as the reverse complement.
TTCCGAAATCCGCCGCACTGTCGACGATATATTCCGCACCCGTCTCGCGCAGAATCTCGGCAGGTCTGTAGCCCCAACTTGCGCCGACGGTAACAAAGCCCGCATTGCGCCCTGTTTTCATATCGACATCGGAATCTCCTATATAAGCTATCTCGCGCGGCTCGCATCCGAGAACTTTCATGAGCGCAAAAGCGCTTGTCGGGTCAGGCTTGCCGGGATATTCGTCCCTCTTGCCCCAAGGCTCGTCTATAAGCCCGCGGAAGAATGTATCGCATATGAATTTCACATTGATATCATCCTTATTTGAGAGCACGGCTATCTTCTTACCCTCGTCTCTCAGTCTATGAAGAAGCTTTACTATGCCGTCATACGGGTGCATCTTATCAACCATATGATTTTTGTAGTGTTCAAGGTATACTCCGACAGCCTCTTCCTTCTGCTCCTCTGTGGGAAGCTGAGACATGCAGAGCTTTATAAACTCGGGTGTCGAAAGATTTACGGCGCTGAGCACCTCTTCTTCCGTTATCGGCGGAAGCCCGTATACCTCGCGAACCTCCGAAATTGTGATGATGAGGTCGGGCATCGTGTTTGTCAGCGTTCCGTCAAGGTCAAAAACCACAGCTTTTATCATTTCTATTATTTTCTCCTGTGTAAATCTGAATTTCCGACTTCATATTTTAGCAGGAAATTTTCGATTTGTCTATAGCAAAAGCGAATTTTTTGCACAATAATGCGAAAATAAGTCGAAATCACTTGCCCGCAAGATATCCGTCTATCGCCTTTGCCGCGGTTTTGCCCGCACCCATGGCGGAAATGACGGTTGCCGCACCGGTAACGGCATCGCCTCCCGCATATACGGCATCGCGCGAAGTCAGTCCGTCTTCGTTTACGACTATACCGCCGCGCGCATTTACTTCAAGCCCCGCGGTAGTCGATTTTATCAGCGGGTTCGGCGAGGTGCCTATCGCCATAATGACGGTATCAACCTCCATATCAAATTCACTGCCGGCGATTTCGACGGGGCGCCGTCTGCCCTTTGCATCAGGCTCGCCGAGTTCCATTTTTATGCAGCGGATTCCGCGCACAAATCCGTTTTTGGGGTCTCTCGGATTTTCGGGATTTGAGAAGCCGAGTATCTCCACAGGATTGCAGAGCAGGCGTAATTCTATTCCCTCCTCCTCGGCGTGCTCCACCTCCTCGCGCCTTGCGGGAAGCTCGTTCATCGAGCGCCTGTAAACTATATAAACCTTATCGGCACCGAGGCGCAGAGCCGTTCTTGCCGCGTCCATGGCGACATTGCCGCCGCCGACGACGGCAACCCTGCCGCCTTTCATGATAGGCGTATCGGAATCCGCAAGATAAGCACGCATCAGATTGCTCCGAGTGAGAAATTCATTTGCGGAATAAACTCCGCAGAGTGCCTCTCCCGGGATACCCATAAAATTCGGCAGTCCCGCGCCCGAGCCGATGAATACGGCTTCATAGCCCATAGCAAAAAGCTCGTCTACAGTCAGCGTCTTGCCTATGACGACATTTGTTTCTATATCGACGCCGAGCCTGCGCAGAGTTTCGACCTCTTTTGCCACGATGGCTTTCGGCAGGCGAAATTCCGGTATGCCGTATACAAGCACACCTCCAGCCGTATGAAGTGCTTCGTAAACGGTGACGGCGTAGCCTTTCTTTGCAAGGTCACCCGCACAGGTAAGCCCGGAGGGTCCCGAGCCGATAACAGCCACTCGGTGTCCGTTCGGCTTCGGTGCGCTGACATTGCCATCGCCGAAAGTATTGTGCCAGTCGGCGATAAACCTTTCAAGCCTGCCTATGCCGACCGATTCGCCTTTCAGTCCACGCACGCACTTCGATTCGCATTGCGTTTCCTGCGGGCATACTCTGCCGCATACGGCAGGAAGCGACGATGCTTCGGTTATTATCTTGTATGCGCCCTCAAAATCGCCCTCGCGCACAGCGGCAATAAATTCGGGAATGTGAATTTTTACGGGACATCCGCTGACGCACGGCATATTTTTGCAGTTCAGGCAACGAAAAGCCTCATTTATCGCCGCCTCTTCGCTGTAACCGAGAGCTACCTCGTTGAAGTTATGCGCTCTCTCGTGCGCGTCCTGCGTCGGCATGGAATTTCTTTTCGGAGACATATTTATATTGTAAGCCATATTCAGTTTGCCTCCTTTTTAAAGAGATTGCATGCTCTTTCGTGAGCTTTCCGCTCAAAAGTGCCGTACATTCTGCCGCGCGTCATAGCTTCATCGAAATCAACCTCGTACCCGTCGAAATCGGGACCGTCAACGCAGGCAAATTTCGTCACCTTGCCGTCCGCGGTGTTGAGCGTGAGCCTGCAACCGCCGCACATGCCAGTGCCGTCTATCATTATCGGGTTCATTGAAACCGTGACAGGCACACCATATGGCTTCGCCGTGAGAACGACAAATTTCATCATCACGAGCGGACCTATAGCTATAATCATATCGAATTTTTCGCCCGCTTCGAGCATTTTGCCGAGGGGAACCGTGACATTTCCCTTTTCGCCGTATGAGCCATCGTCAGTCATTACGGTGAGTCTGTCCGAGCAGGCGGAAAATTCATCCTCCAATATCAGCAGTTCTTTGCTGCGGAAGCCGATTATGCTCGTGACCTCGGCACCGGATTTATTCAGCTTTTCCGCTATCGGCAGAGCTATAGCGCATCCGACACCGCCGCCGACTATGCATACTTTTTTCAGTCCGTCAAGCTTTGTCGCCGTTCCGAGCGGACCTACAAAATCATGCAGGCACTCCCCTGCCTCCATGTGACTCAGCTTTTCCGTAGTCGCGCCGACAATCTGAAAAATTATCCTCACCGTGCCGCGCTCGCGGTCAGTTCCCGCGACGGTCAGCGGTATGCGCTCTCCGCTTTCGTCCGTGCGGAGAATGATAAACTGCCCCGCCTCAGCCTTTTTTGCAACCATCGGCGCTTCTATCTTCATTTCAGCCACGGTGGAATTAAGAAATCTCTTTTCAGCTATTCTGTACATAGGCTTTTCTCCGTTTTTTACTGTATCAGAGCGTTGTCGCGATTACTTCTGCCTTACCGCAGAGGGCGAAATCGCCTGTGCCGGCGGGGATAAAATAGCTTTCGCCTTTATCCATGGCATATTTCTTGCCGCCGCAGATTATCTCCGCGCTTCCCTCTGTGCAGAGCAAGTGGACGAAGCTCTGCTCGCATGCCGTAAGCTTTTCCTCTCCCGCAAGTGCGATTTTGCGCACGGTGAAATATCTGCATTTTGCGATGATGTCGCCGCCGCGCTCCGAAACAGTCGCATTTTCATCAAATCTTTCTATCACGGCGAGCGCGTCGTCCACGTGGAGCGCACGAAGCGAGCCGTCCGGCTGACGGCGGTTGTAATCATATACACGGTATGTTATATTCGAATTCTGCTGGATTTCGGCAATAAGTATGCCATGGCAGATAGCATGAACCATACCCGATGGGATAAAATACGATTCCCCTGCCTTCACGGGAACATAGTTCATCAGCGATTCGAGCATTCCCGCAGCTATTGCGGAACGGATTTCGTCACTTGTATATTTCTTCTTGAGTCCGTAGATTATTTTCGCATCGGGCGCGGCGGAAACGATATACCACATCTCTGTTTTTCCGAGGTCGTCCGTATGCGCGAGCGCATACTCGTTATCGGGATGAACCTGAATAGAAAGGTCAGCCTCCGCATCGATAAGCTTTATCAGAAGCGGAAAACGGTCGCCCGAAAAGCCTTTTGCAATATAATCGGGATTTTCTTTTATATATTCTTCAAACGATTTTCCGTCATACTCTCCGCCGACAATGTTGTTCACGCCGTCAGGACGGCAGGTCAGCTCCCATGCCTCGGCTATTTTCTCGCCGGGTGTACCTATTCCGTATTCACGCGAAAGGCGCGTGCCTCCCCATATTATCTGCTTTGTGACAGGTGCAAGTTTTATAGGATATCTCATAGTATTTTCCTCTTTATATAAAAAACTTTGTTATAGCTATATATTATCACACATCCCGTGATAATTCAATAAGATAAAGGAAAAAATCGGCGAGCAAGCCCACCGATTTTTTCTTATATTATTTCTTCTTTTTTGTGATAACTACCGCAATGCAACCGATGATGGCAACAGCCGCCACGATGATAACAATTATCACGCCCGTGCCGATGCCGCCTTTTTCATCACCCGCCGTTGTTTCCGAGGCTGAAGTTTCCGTGCCGCCCGCGGTTGTCACCGTGTCGGAGGTGCCTGTGGTTTCGGTTATTCCCGTTGTCGCCGTTGTACCTGTAGTTGCCGTCGAACCGCTTGTTTCGGGCTCGCCGGATTCGCTTATCCATTTTGCGTAAACAGAAATCTCGCCAGATTCATCGGCAGGCTTGCCGAAGTCAAATTCCGAGGTAAATTCCGCATCCTCATACCATCCGCCGAATTTATATCCCGCTCTTTCCTCTGCATAAGGCATCATAAAGGTATCGCCTGCCTCAACCGCATATACGGGGAATTTCGGCGTGGCATTTTCAAATTTCAGTATTGCCGCCTCGGTGGTCTTTATCCACTTTGCATAGAGATAAACATCGGTCTTATCGGTCTTTACCATAGACATATCGTAGCGGTCGCCGCCGAAATCTTCATCGTAATACCAGCCGCCGAAAGAATAATTCGTTCTCTTCATGGCAAGCGAATATTTGAGTGTATTTCCGGGGTAAACCTTGACATTATAGAAGCCGCCGCGCGTGCCGGGCATATTCTGGCAGAGATAATATGTGGCATAGTCCTTTTCCTTTACGGGAAGCAGGGTTATTGCCGAGCCGTCATAATATGTCGTTCCGAGATTGCTCTCGATAAATGCCTTGTAATAATATTTCTTGCCGCTTGCAAGACCTGTGAATTCATGTGTGAATACACCGTTTTCATCGGGCTTGCAGGTAACTTTTGTTCCGTTTTCCTCGGTCACATCGGCTTTGTCGGAGATGATATATCCGCATGAAACGAATTTGCCGCCGTTCATGGTGGTTATCTTTGTTGTGAGAACGAGATTGTCAAGACCCTTGTCAGATACAGTTACCTTTCCGTAGGGACCGGAAGTATACGAAGTCGTGACTTTTATCTTCATCTCGTTTGCGCCCTCGGAGAGGATATCTATCGTCACCTTGAAATCCTTGGCTTCCTCATCGGTGAGAAGCGTATAGAAGGTGCCGCTCACGGGGAATTTGTAGTTTGTATTCACAAACTGTTTCTTGTTTGCCGCATCCGTTTCATTATTTCGGAAAGCACCGTAGGCATTCAGCGTTTTGTTTGCCGAGAGAACCGTCACCATCGGGTCGTTGCCTTTATCGGAGCGGTTTGCCGTATTGACTGATTCGTCTATATGCCAGATGACAATGCCTTTCTGGTCAAATGAGTTTGAATCGAAATAATCCTCATGCCCTGCCGTTACATTATATCTGTTTTCCACGAGGTAGTATTCCTTGGGATTGGGCGTATTTATACGGAGCACGGAATACTTGCCCTCTGTGCTCTGGCGGGAATAAAGCGTATATTCTCCGTTTGCGGCGGGAGTATAGCCGCAGAAACCGAATTTCAGCGCATGGTAAGGGTCGAGATGCGCGGGCGACTGACCGCTCGCTTCTCCCTCTTTTCTGTTATGGTTTCCGTTTCCCATCAGTGACATGCTTCCGACATATTCGCCGTATTTATTTGAATTTGTCGAGGTATCGTAGAGATCGGCGGCGCCGAGAAAATGTCCCAGCTCATGCGCAATCGTGCCGACGGTGAGCGTTCTCTCCGCGCCCATGTATTCGCCTACGCGGACAAAGCCCTCGCCGCATACCTTGACGCCGTCGAGCGTGTAGGCGCTGCCGCCCGTATAATGTGCATGATTCCAGAAATACCTCTGCGCATCGCCGCTGTAGGATGAGGCTTCCACTCCACCCATAACGAACATTACGGCAAGCTCCTTTTTCTGGAGAACACCATCGCCGTTCTTATCGAATTTCGCATAATCGACATATTCGTCGGCGGCTTTGAGTGCGAGCTGACGCTCATTTGCCCATTTTGTCTTGGAAGAGCTGTTGTGACCGTAGATGGCATCGGGATGCTTTTGTTTTATAACAACATCTACAATACCGTCGTTTTCCGTTCCCTCTGATTCCTCCGCAGGATAGAACCAGAATTTGCCGTCTGAAATTTCCTTATAGTAGTTTTTGAGCGACTTGAAATTGTCCTCAAAAAGCGTTGTATACCATGAGCTTGCCTTGGAATAAATCCACTGCTCGCCGTAGTATTCCGAATCCTTGTTTATCAGCTTTGTCTGGTCATTCGGGTCGTAGTCGTTTACGCCGTTTCCGTTCGGGTCAAATGATATTCTTATCACGAGAAGCGGAATCGGCTCATAGCAGTCGGTTTCGTATGCAAGCCCATCGCCCGAATCCGACGCCATGAAAACATATGTATCGTTTGCGGCAGAACCCGCATAAAGCAGAGCCGCAGGCGATACTGTAAATATCATTGCCACTGCGAAAATAACAGCGGCTAATTTTGCAAAAAGATGCTTTTTCATATTTCCTCCGAGTTATACCGGCAAAATGCCTGTGCCACCGCTTATACCAGGCAAAGAATTATCGCCGTAGCCGAGCCGAGAACCATCAGTGCCGCAAAAAAGATGGCGGCAATGCGAATCAAAGTTTTATGCCTCATTGTATGAACCTCCGTTGCCGCATAAAGCGGTGCAATTTTTTTAATATATTTTATATCATTTTATAGGCAAAGTCAAGCGCGCCGGTCTTATGGATATCATTTTCGGATATTTATACAAAATAATTTAAAATTCATTGTGCAAATCAGCCATATCGACAACGACGCTTTTCGATATTTTTTACCGTAAAACTATTGAAAAAGACAGATTTTTATTGTATAATAAATTTAAACTATGTTTTTTGAAAGGCTTATTGAAAAAATGAACGAAAAAGTAGCCATACTCGATTGCGGCGGTCAGTATACCAAAGTTATCGACAGAAAAGTAAGAGAAGCGGGAGTATATTCCGATATATTTGCGCTCGGTACGGATGTTGAAAAGCTGAAGGGCTATAATGCCATCATCCTGAGCGGCGGTCCCTCCAGCGTATGGAGCGCAGGCGCGCCGAAATATGACGGCAATATCTTTGAGCTCGGCAAGCCGATACTCGGCATCTGCTACGGAATGCAGCTTATAAACGAACATTTCGGCGGCAAGGTTCTGCCTGAGGTGAAGACAGAATACGGTCAGACAATAATCGATGTGGACACAAGCTGCCCTCTCTTTGAAGGACTTGAACCGAAGCAGGCTGTCCTCATGAGCCACGGTGATGCCGTAAAGGTTCTCGCAGACGGCTTTGAATGTGTCGGAAAGACAGGCGATGTCGTCGCCGCCATATACGATAAGAAGCGCAGGATAATCGGCGTTCAGTTCCATCCCGAGGTTGAGCTTTCCGAAAACGGTAAGGTCATGCTCGAAAACTTCCTGCGCGGCATCTGCGGACTCAAAGAAGTCTATGCTCTGGAGGACAGAATCCAGACTTCCGTCGATATGATTCGCAAGAGAGTCGGCGATAAAAAGGTCATGGTTCTCGTTTCCGGCGGTGTCGACAGTGCTGTTACCGCCGCCCTGCTCACAAAGGCTCTTCCGCCAGAGAATGTATACGCAATACATATCGACCACGGCATGATGCGCAAAAACGAGAGCGATATCATCTGCAAAAATCTCAGCTCTCTCGGTCTTGTAAATATGAAACGCGTGAACGCCGCAAAAACTTTCTTCTACGATACGGTAGACGACGGAAACGGCAACATCATCGGTCCGCTTGCCGAGACATGCGACCCCGAAATGAAGCGTAAAATCATCGGCTCCATGTTCATCAAGGTCACAAGAGATGCGGCTGAAAACCTCGATATCGATTTCGATACGACTTTTCTCGCGCAGGGTACGCTCCGCCCCGACCTTATCGAGAGCGGAAACCCCGATGTTTCCGGCTATGCACATAAGATAAAAACGCATCATAACGATGTCGACATAGTCCGCCGCGCAAGAGAAAAAGGACTCATCATAGAGACAAACTGGGACTGGCATAAGGATGAGGTAAGACAGGTCGCCCGCATGCTCGGTCTTGATGAATCCATCGCTTCACGCCAGCCGTTCCCCGGTCCCGGACTCGGCGTGCGTATAATATGCACAGAGAGCGCCGCAGAGGTTCCCGCAAAGGCAGAAGCAGAGCTGAAAGCACTTGTTCCGCAGAATATGAGCGCAGTCATCGCTCCTATCCACAGCGTAGGCGTTCAGGGCGACAACAGAAGCTATCGCAGTCTCGCTATTCTCGCGGGCGATATAAGCACAGGCGAAATTTTCGAGCTTGCACGCGAAATCCCGAATAAGATTTCGGCGATAAACCGCGTTGCGCTCGTCATAGGCAAAAAGAGCGTCGGCGAACTGAAGATAAAGCCGCTTCATATAAACGAAGAATCGACCGACCTTCTCCGCGAGCTTGATGCTATAGTCACGGCAAAACTTGCGACAAAGAAGATAAGCCAGACATTTGCCGTTCTGCTCCCGATTTCCGCCGACGGAACGAAATACAGCGTCGCCGTCCGTGCCGTTGTCACGGGTGACTTCATGACTGCAAGACCCGCTGTTCCCGGAAAGGACTTTGACGAAAGCACACTCTCCGATATAGCAAGCGAAATATATGCCAAATTCTCCGATAAGATAGACCTCGTGATGTACGATGTCACAGGCAAACCTCCGGCAACAGTCGAGTGGGAATAAACACATACGCGTAGCGTGTGTGTTGGCGTCGCCGAGACAGGGTGGCGTCGCCGAGACAGGGGAATAAACACATACGCGTAGCGTGTGTGTTGGCGTCGCCGAGACAGGGCAATAAACACATACGCGTAGCGTGTATGTTGGCGTCGCCGAGACAGGGCAAATAAAGCAATGCTTTAGCGTTGCTTGGCGTCGCCGAGACAAAAGCGGATCATCGTAACGCTCTATTCCGGTCGAAAAAATGGAGCAACAGCGAGTTGCTTGATTTGTAAGCCCGAAGATGATACAATATCGTCAGGAGGGATGTTAAAATGGAAACAAAAGAAATACTGCTGGATCTCAGAACAAAACACGGATTGTCTCAGGATGCGCTCGCTGAAAAGATCTTCGTAACGCGTCAGGCTGTTTCTCGCTGGGAAACCGGAGAAACTGTTCCGAATACAGAAACATTGAAGCTGCTCTCAAGGCTCTATGATGTTTCTATCAATACTCTTCTCGGCTCGCCGATGAAGCTTGTCTGTCAATGCTGCGGAATGCCTTTGGAGGACGGAAATATCAGCAAGGAAAAAGACGGTTTTTTCAATGAGCACTACTGCAAATGGTGCTACGCCGACGGAGAATATATGTACAGCAATATGGATGAACTGATTGATGTCTGCGTCAAAAACATGTCAGATGGTGAGCATTCCGAAGAGGAAATCCGTTCATATCTGCATGAAACTCTGCCAAAGCTCGATTACTGGAAAAGATATAATGAGCTCGGCGGCAACGGAGCCTTTGAAGAGTTCAAAAAGCTTCTGACAGACGAGATAAACGCTCTGAATATAGAAGGTATGCCGAAGCTTACAAGGCTCAATGCATTAGTGGGAAAATATGTAAACCTTGAGTACAGACTGCCGAGCGGAAGAACGGTGAAGTTTTTGGATGACAGTGCCACATATCTCGGAAATCAGCTTGAGTCCGAATTCGGCGGAGACAGATGCTTCGGTATTCTTGCAAATATGGATTTCATCATGGTATGCACATATGAAAAAAACGGCGAAAATCCCGAACTGCTGATTTATAAAAAAAGGTGACGAAAAAAGCTCCTTGGTTTTCAAGGAGCTTTTTGCCGTTTTGCTTCATTCTGCTGCGAGTGCTCTTTCAAGCCATACCATACCGATATCAAGCGCATTATAAAGACCGGATTTTTCACCCTGCTTTATAATCCTCTGCTTTTCATCGGTGCTGAGTATCTGAATAAGTATTCTGTCGGGTACTTCTATCCCGTTTTCTTTTTTATTTGAGAGTATCATGAGAAAAAGGTAGCATTTCTCGCTCATGTCGCCATAGCATATTACATTCTTTTCGCGAACGAGAGGCTTGCCTTTGTATATCAGATATTTTCCTTCTACAGGTGTAGGCATATCATCATATCCTTTCGGTAAATTTTACTTCATAATATATTATACCTATCTGCACCCGATTTGTCAAGCGATTTGAATATTTCGGAAAAATATCTTGCAAATAATGACAAAACATGGTAAAATATAAGAAAACTACAAAATGAAACGCAGGTATTTTTTTATTTATGCAAAATTTCAGGCAAATTTCAATCGAAGATAAACAGCTCTTTGAAAAGTATTACAGAGGGAGAAAAATTTCTTCCTATGAATCATTCTCCAATATGCTCATGTGGCAGGCGGAGGACAAGCTCGAATACGCCGTGATAAACGGCTTTCTTTGCGTCGTCGGAATAAATTCCGTCAGCGGCAAGCGCTTCTCGTATATGCCTGTGGGCGGCGATGATTCCGCTCTTTGCGATACGGTTCTCGCGCTCAAAGCGGAATATCCCGATATCATTTTCACTTATCTGAAAAAGGGCGATACGGACAAGCTGAATGCCATATTCGGCGAAAAAGCCGAAATATCGGAGGAACGCGACCTCTTTGAGTATATTTACGAGGCGGAAAAACTCCGCACACTTTCCGGCAAGGCACTCCACGCCAAGAGAAATCACATAAACAAATTCGAAGCTACATATGAAAGCCGCTTTGATATGATTTCATCCGAAAACAAGGCGGAGCTTGAAGCGGCAATTCTTGCGCTTCGCGATGATCCCGCGCTTGAAGAAAACAAGACTATGCTCGTAGATGAAGATGCCGCGATAGACAAGCTCTATGAAAATTTCGACGCGCTCGGGCTGACCGCCGGCGTACTCTATGCCGACGGCAATATAGCGGCATATACAATAGGCGAGATGATAAACGGCGATACGGCACTTATCCATGTTGAAAAGGCGCACCGCGATATCGAGGGCGCATATACCGTGGTAAATCAGCGGTTTATCACCGAAGCGTTTCCGACAGCGCTCTATGCAAATCGCGAGGAGGATATGGGCGTAGAAGGCTTGCGAAAGGCAAAACTCTCCTATTCCCCGCTTCCCTTTGATAAAATTTACAGTGCTAAAATAAATAGTTGATAAAACAACTCCCCCGGCGGCTCGCCGAGGGAGTTTTTGCTTTTCGTCCCGATTATCGCTGCAACATATGCTATATGCGAATATTTTGCAAATAAATGTGCTAATGTTCGGTAAAATCATTACAAAACCTATTGAAATCTTAATCGTTTTATAGTATAATGTGATTGAAATGAGGTTGCTTATTTAAATTTGGTTTCTATAATTTTATTTAGGAGGGATGATTTTTGATTGGAAAGAATTTTATTGTTGCCGGAATTGCCGGCATATTGGTAATGATATGTGTCTCTTTTATCGACATTTACTCATTACTGCCATTCACTGTAATCGGTGTTCTCCTGGGCTTAATAATAATTGCTCTGGGTGAATTTATGATTATGTATGAAAAAAATAACAGTCGTGAAGAAAACGAAAATGACAGAAAAACTGAAAATAATGGAGGGACTGAAAATGAAAAATAAAAAAATCAAATTAATTTCTCTTATTCTTGGTATTGTACTATTTATAAATTCGATTCCTGCTTTTGTTATAAATGCAATTGAACAACCTACGGAATTGCTCTTTGTTACAGATGATTTTTCCTATAGCACTCTGCTTAATGAACTCAACAATCCTGCAATTATAGTTGACGAATCAATGGTAAATCATTATCTTGAGTGCAACATTGATATTTCTGAATCTCTAATAGCTAATTTTAATTTGTTCGATTATATATCTGCTTCTAACATTTCAGAGTCAATGCTTAACGGATATAAAGCCATTGCGCTTCCGATTGCAAACGAATCATTGATGGGAATTGCTCGTACAGCTTATAGGCAAGGCATTATTGTTTATCTTTATGGTCAACTAACTATAAGAGATTATAAAGAATTTTTATCAATAGAAAATTTTGCACTTACAACAAACCTCTATGATTCAAACGAAATTATATGTGATAGGGTTGCTCAAGGATTTGATACTTTCTTTGAAAATACAGAGATTTATAATGTAATTTGTTACAGCAATAATACTTTACTGTGCAAATTTGGCGACACGCCTAAGAAAGTCAATTATTTAGTGGCATCACTTAATAATTGCACCGAAACAAATATTAGCGGAAAAACACGCGCAACTATAATACAAAGCAGATTTGATTTTACTACATATTGGGGTCCGAACAATCAGTTTGCTACACATTTAGACTATACTCTATATCATGAAACCGATGAAAACGACCCACAATATAATTATTTTGCTATAAAAACAAGAACATGGGTGACAGGCAATGGCTACGAAGTAACTGGCATTATGACAAAATATGAACTTCCGTTTACAAGTAGTAACCTTTTAGAAACTGCACCCGCAACGCAAAGCAACATTGGAACTTTGAGCATGTCTGTCGGTTTCGGTGACGGTAAGTTAAGCGGTTCTATCGGATATTCTATTGATTTATCGAATTGTAACCCAGATATAACTAGAACAGAAGATTATACTACTGATACTGTAGAATGGGTCTTGACACAAAGGCGTTGGTTCCCCAAGAACATAGATAATGCTGCGCTTGTCTGCTTAGCATCGTGGGCTGCCGTGGGAGACTGGGCTGCTATTGATGTTTCGTATTCAGGTGTAGTTAATGTAGGACTTAATAGCCAATACCCTACATCGGCAGGTTATACCAAAATTCCTGTTCGTTTTTGTATAAGAGACTAAAAAATGCACACAAAAACAAATCTCTCGATGAGCCACCGAGAAAGGTATGAAAAATATCATACCTGTAACGAAAACAAGGATAAAAAACCAAATAAGCAACCAAAAGAATAACAGTAAAACTCCCCCGGCGGCTCGCCGAGGGAGTTGTTTTATCTTCGATTATCATCAATATCCGAGTTCTTCATTTACGAGGATTACTTTAACTCTGTCGTGCAGACGCTGTGATGCCATCACGGTGTAGTTGCAGCAGATTCTCGCATCGCTGTCACACCCGTCAGCCATATCGCCGCCGCGGTCAAGTGAAACGCAATGCCCCTTGTGAAAGCAGTAGGTATTGCAGTTCAGGCGTTTGCAGTTTTTCGGCGCGGCTATCTCCTTTACTCTGCGCACAGCAGCTTCAAGGTCGGGAACAATCTTGTTTATTCCGGCCACGATTATCACACTCTTCGGTCCGTAGAGCAAAGCGTTCACGCGGTTTGATGTGCCGTCCACATTGTAGAGCTCGCCGCTTTCCGTTATCGCATTTGAGCTTGAGAGGAAGTAATCGCAGGTCATTATCTCGCCGAGACGCATGTTCTTTTCATCCTCGGAGAGCCCCTGCATATTTCTGTCGAGATATCTGTATTCTCCGCTCTTCACTGCGTCAATTATGCCGGAATCGACCAGCGTCATACTGCCGCCGTTTGCCACCGTCGCCCCTGCGGGAATAAGCGAAAGCACCTTTTCCTTCGCCTCAGCCGCATTTGCGACAAAATACACCTGCATATGGTGCTTTTCAAGTTCCATTATCGTTTTTTCAATATTCATATGCCACCTCAATACTGCCACTCGGGCTTGGTATAGAAATCGCTTCTCGGCTCAAGGAAACTGAATTTATGTCCCTCTTCCGTTATCTTGTCCACGCTGTCAAAGATATTGTCCCATGAGAATACCTCGTCGGGCATATTCATAAATTTCATCACAGCCTCTGTGGACTTCGGCGCTATCGGATGTGCAAGCACCGTCGCCGTCTTTACCATATGCACGGCATCGATAACAGCACGGTTGAAAGCCTCCTTGCTGAAATTATCGCCGACCTGCTTGAATGAAGCGGAGATTTCCTTATTTATCAGGCGGAAATATTCATCGAGCGTGTATATAACCTGATGGAAGCTCTGATTTGCCATGTGATTTTCATATTTTACTATAGCCGCGTCTGCCGCCGCCTTTACACCGGGGCTGACTTCACCGCGCGGTATCACCTGATTTCCCTCATTGTACTTCTGGAATGAATAGAAAAGTGTTCTCGTGGCGCGGTTGAGTATATTTGTGAACATGTTCCATTCGCCGCAGGCGGGATCCGGTGCCTTTTCATCCGCATTCGGATTATAAACCTTCGGCTGGAAAGGCGCATTGGAAAGTCCGAGCGCAAGTCCGAGGAAGTGCGCACGAAGCTGCTCTGCAGAATAATATTTCAGCAGTTCGCTTGCCATCGGCGGCTTTATCTTGCCGCTGCTGCTTGCCTTTTTATCAAAGAAAAGCAGATGCTTGTTTGCGATTATTCTCGGCATTTTGAATTTCTTATCATAGCCGCCCGCTTCGTTTATCGCCTCAAACATAGCCATCTCGGCAAGGTGATAGAAATAGATATTGTCCTCACCGATAAACTGATAAACTATCGCGTCGTCATCGCACCAGTAGTCTTTCCATTCGTCGCGGCTGTGTCCTATGCTCTCGAGATATGTCTGCGTAAACGAGATAGGTGCCCAGAGCGACTCGGGCCATACCCAGAAGGTGAGCCCCTTTATGCCGTCCTTTTCGGGAACGGGAACACCCCAGTCGATATTGCCTGAAAGGCGGAAAGGCACGAGGGTTTTTCCTGTACGGAAGCGTATCTGCGCCTCCGAGAGAGCCTCGCAAGCCGCTTCCCTGTCTGTGAGCTTATCGAAGATTATGCGGAGCATCTTGCGTGATTCCTCTTCCTCGTATCTGCACGGGAATGATGCAAGCTTTTCCTTTATCGCATCGGCATCATCAAGCTTTGCATAAATTATCGGATTTTTGAGAAATTCGCGGCAGGCAAGAGATGTTGTCTTGCGGAGATTTTCCGTCGCATCCTTTTCATCCATCATTTTTATCAGGAAGTCCATGTATTTCTCAAGGTCGAAATACCAGTTTTCGACATTTTTCAATATGGGGCGCTCGCCGGAAAGCGTGCTCACGGGTGCTATCAGCTCCTCGGGGAAATACTGGTGACCGAGCGAGCATTCGTCCGCATAGCCGACCTCGGATTTACAGCCCTCTATAGGGCATCTTCCCGTGACCTGTCTGCCGTTGAGAAATGTCTGAAACTTCTCATCGTAAAACTGCTTTGTGGAAAGGCGGATGAGCGCGCCGGACTCCGCCAGCTTCTCAAAAAATTCCGCGCTGTACTCCGTGTGGATTTTTCCGCTCTCGCCGAGTGCGCTCGCCGCAAAAAGCGAGGGGCTGATGAGATAATCATCCAGCGTCTGTGCCTGCTTGTCGTGATTGTACTGCACAAAGTCCAAGATACTGCCTTTGAAGGAGCCGTCTGCCGTAAGACTCTTGTATTTCTCGACGATAGGCGAGCCGTAGCAGTCCGTGCCCGAAACAAAAATAACATTTTCTTTTCCTATTCTGTCGCGCAGAAAGCGCGCGAAAGCATCTGCATGAACGAAAACGCCGCCCACATGCCCGAAGTGAAGCTCCTTGCTTCCGTAAGGCATGCCCGCCGTTATCAGTGCGCGTTTCGGAAATTTCGGTCTGTCTGTCATATTAGCCTCCCAGTCTTTCTATCTGTTTTTCTATTCTCTCTCTCGACTTGTTTTCGCCGAGAATGTTCATCACCGTATAAAGGTCGGGCGCATTCTGCTTGCCTGTTATCGCCACGCGTACAAACGAGCTGATATCGCCGATACTTCCCTTGTATGCATCGGGATTTGCCTTGTATTCCTTCATCTCGCGGGCAAAGCCGAATTTCTCCGCCACATCCTTCATCTTGTCAAACCATGCGCTCTGGTCATCCTCGGAGCTGTAAGCAGCAAGATAAGTCTTCAGCACATCGGCGATAAGCGAGGACTCGAAGCCCTGCGGATATTCGCCTTCTGCATTGTAATACTTATCAAACATGAAGCCCATATAGCCCTTGACTTCACTCCATACGGCAAAGTCCTTGCGCGGTTTGCTTCCGCCTCTGCCTATGGCGAGCACAGCCTTGGTAAAATCGGGATTCGCAGTAAATTCACCGTAAAATTCACTGTCAAATTCCTTTGCCCACTCTGCCGTCTCCTCGTAAACCTTTTCTGCGCTCCAGCGCGAGATTATATTTTTGGAAACATCGCAGAGCTTGGCAAGGTCAAAGAGCGAGCCTGCGGCATTCATCTTCTTTGTGGTGAATTTGAAATCGCCCAGCGGCGCGTCGGGATTTGCTCTTCTCCAGTCCTCAAAATTGGAATTGAGGATAGTCATTATATATTCGACAACGCTCTCCGTGGGATATCCCTCGGATTTGTAGTATGAGAGGGCAAGCTCGGGGTCCTTGCGCTTGGAAAGCTTGCGCTTGGAATTTCCGTCCATCTTCATCAGCGTGCCTATGTGAACATATTTCGGCAGCTTGTGACCGAGTGCGGCGAAAAGCTGTATATGGAAAGGCAGGCTCGCAAGCCATTCGTCTCCGCGTACTACATGAGTTGTGCCCATCAGATGGTCGTCCACCGCATGTGCGAAATGATATGTCGGTATGCCGTCGCTCTTTAAGAGCACATGGTCTATATCGTTTTCAGTGATGTCCACATCGCCCTTGATGAGGTCGTGATATTTGAATTTATGCTCTATGCTTCCCGTACTGCGGAAGCGGAGTACCCATTCCTTTCCCGCCTTCAGTTCCGCTTCGATATCCTCTATCGGGCGGTCTCTCCACTTTGCCCACTTGCCGTAGTAGCCGAAATTGGCTTTTTCGGCTTCCTGCTCGGCATGAAAACGCTCAAGCTCCTCCTCTGTGCAGAAGCAGGGGTAAGCCTTCCCCTCTTTCACAAGCTTTTTTGCGTACACATGATATATGGAAGCTCTCATGCTCTGCTTGTAGGGTCCGTATATTCCCTTGTCGTATATTTTCCCGTTTTCATCGAGAGCCGCACCCTCATCGAAGAAAATACCGTAGTGCGAAAGCATCTCTATAAGCGTTTCCGTCGCTCCCTTTACCTCGCGCTTTGCATCCGTATCCTCAACGCGCAGATACATTATACCGCCGCTCTGGTGAGCAAGGCGCTCGGAGGTCAGTCCCTGCATGAGGTTGCCGAGATGGACAAAGCCTGTAGGGCTGGGTGCCATTCTCGAAACGACAGCTCCCTCGGGAAGCTCTCTTTTCGGAAAGCGCTTTTCCATATCCTCCGGTGTTTCCGTAACATCGGGTAAAAGTAATTCTGCAAGATAGTTATAATCCATAGCTTTATATTTCCTTTCGGTTGATTCTTATATTATGAAGCTTTCTCCGTGTCCCGGGAATGCGGCTTTTCCACCGTACATACGCTTTATGCGCGAAACGGAAGCCTCAATCTTCTCCGGTGCTGCATTCGGCAGGTCGGTTCTGCCGTAGCCGTCGTCAAAGAGCGTATCGCCCGTATAAACGGCATCGGAGCAGATATAGCAAAGCGAGCCTTTTGTATGCCCGGGCGTTGCCACAACTGATATTTTCTCATTTCCGAGCATAAGTATATCGCCGTCCGCCACCGTCTCATAGTCTGAAAGGCAGAAAACACTTTCACCGCCGAAAAGAGCGGATGCGTTCATCCTCGGGTCGGAAAGCATCGCGGCGTCATCTGCGCTTATCATTATTTTCGCTTCGGGAAAACAGGCTTTCAGACCGTCAGCGCCGCCGATATGATCGAAATGCCCGTGCGTGAGCAGGATGTATTTCAGCTTAGCGCCGGTTCTCTCTATCTCGTCGCGCAGAAGCTCCGCTGAGGACGCAGGGTCAATGACGGCACACTCTCCTCCGTCGGAAATCAGATAGCAATTTGTACATATCGGATAAAGGCAGTATACAGCTCTCTTCATATACGCTCCAAATCATAATAAATATTAAATATTATATCATAATATTTCCTTCTTTTCAATATTTTAACTTCAAATCTTTTTGAAATTTCTGCGATATTTTTCAAAAAATTATGGTTTTTTTTCCTTAAATGTGATATGATATAGAAGAAAGTAAAAATTGGATGTGATTATTCTGGAAAAAACGGATATACGCGGCATACCTTTTGACAGTATCACCTTTTCCGATGCCGTCTCGGTGGCAGAACGCGCGATATACGAAAAAAGGCAGACCGTCGTTCATACACCGAATGCGGAGATTTTGCAAAAATGCATTGAGGAAAAGGAAATACTCAATATCGTTTCCTCGGCGGAGCTTATACTGCCGGACGGCGCCGGTGTTCTCCTCGCCGCTAAAATCCTCGGCACACCGATAAAGGAAAAAATAGCCGGCGTGGAATTCGGTGAGGAAATACTTGCGCTATCGGCAAAAAACGGCTATAGCGTTTATTTTCTCGGAGGAAAACCCGATGTTGCGGCTACTGCGGCACAAAAGATGCGTGAAAGGTACACGGGGCTGAATATTGTCGGTTTTCACGACGGATATTTTGATAAAAACGGGGCGGAAAACGATGACGTTATCGACGCAATAAACAAAACAAAAACCGATATTCTCTATGTCTGCCTCGGTTCGCCCGCGCAGGAAATATGGGTATATAAAAACAGAAAAAAGCTCTGCGCTTCCCTGCTTCTCTGCCTCGGCGGAAGCCTCGATATTTATGCGGGCACGGCAAAACGCGCACCGAAAGCCTTTATAGCCATGCGGCTTGAGTGGTTATGGCGGCTTCTCTGCCAGCCCACGCGCCTCCCAAGAATGATGAAAATACCGAAATTTATTTTCGGCACATATAAATACAAAAACAAAAAAAGAAAAGAGGAAAAGAAAAATGCATGTTGAACTTCTCGCCTATACACCGAATGCGGATAAAATCGTCGCGGCGGCGGCAAAGCTTTGCTATTCAAAAAGCAATATAGACGATCTGCTCGATAACCTCACTCCCGAAAAAACCGAAAGCTTTCTCGATATGCTGACAAGCCTCGGTCATGAGAGCCCTGTGGAACACGCTTCGTTTACATTCGGCATAGAGGGCGTTTCGAGAACGCTGCTCGCGCAGATAACAAGACACAGAATAGCTTCATATTCCGTGCAGAGCCAGCGGTATGTTTCAAAGGCAAATTTCGATTATATCCTGCCGCCCGAAATAGAAAAAATACCGGAAGCCAAGGCGGAATTTATCGCCGCCATGGAGGAGGACGCACGCCATTATGAAAGCCTGCGCACCATGCTGACAGAGGCACATACGAAGCGCCTCATCTCCGAGGGTAAGGACGAAAAATCTGCCCGTCGCGCCGCAGAAAAGCTCGCAAATGAAGATGCACGCTTTGTTCTTCCCGGTGCCTGCGATACAAAAATCATAATGACGATGAATGTCCGCTCGCTCTATAATTTCTTTACTCTGCGTTGCTGCGAACGCGCCCAGTGGGAAATTCGCGCACTGGCAAGAGAAATGCTTATGCTTGTTCGTGATGTCGCGCCTAATCTTTTTAAAAACGCGGGACCCGCATGCCTGCGCGGTGCCTGCAGTGAGGGCGCAATGACCTGCGGCAAGGCAAAGGAAGTGCGTGAACTTCTCTCGGTTAAGAAATAAAAAGGAAGTACATATTTATGAAAATTTTAGCCATAGGAAACAGCTTTTCACAGGATGCAACACGATATCTTCAGGATATTGCCGCCTCCGCCGGAGAAAATCTCTTCGTCCGCAATCTTTATATCGGCGGTTGCAGTATGGAAATGCACGCAAAAAATATTACCGAAAATGCGCCCGCCTATGATTATGAAGAAAATACGCGCGGCATAGAAAAAATCAGTATCCCCGATGCGCTTGCACGTGAGGAATGGGATTATGTGACGGTTCAGCAGGTCAGCGGTTTGTCGGGAAAAATTGAAACTTATGAGCCATATCTCACAGAGGTTCTCGATACCGTAAAAGCCGCCTGTCCCAAGGCAAAGATTGCTTTTCACAGAACATGGGCTTATGAGATAGATTCCGCTCACGGAAATTTTCCATATTACCTGAAAAATCAGATGAATATGTATCACGCCATCGTGGAAGCAAGCTCGGAGGCGGCGCAAAAGCATTCGCTTCCGATAATCGGTTCGGGCGATTTCATTCAGCATCTGCGTGCCATCCCGCCGTTTGATTACAAAAACGGAGGCACTTCCCTTTGCCGTGACGGTTTTCATATGTCGCTCGATTACGGCAGATATGCCGTAGGCCTTGTATGGTTTAAATTCTTTACAGGCAGAAATGCCGCAGATGTTACATTTGCGCCGGAAAATACCGACCCCACTTATATAAATATCATCAGACAGGAAGCGGATAAATTTATTGCAAAATAATTATCATAGAGAAATTCCCGCCTGATATTGACAATCGGTAAATGTTTTGATATAATATGTTCACGCTCTTTCGGCGTGAACATATTTATCGGGATGTAGGGTAACGGTCACCCACCAGTTTGGGAGCGTGTGACCGCCTCATGAGCCGACCGCCGAAAGCTCGCAAAATCTCCGTTTTTCTCGCGTTTCCTCGCTTTTCCGCCGCCGTGTGCTTCGGCAAAAAACTTTTGACCACAGATTTGACCACTTACACGACCACAATTTAATAACTATCGGGGTGTAGCGCAGTTGATAGCGCGCCGCATTTGGGATGCGGAGGCCGCGAGTTTGAGCCTCGCCACTCCGACCAATTTTTAAGCGATTTCAGTATTTTTTACTGCAATCGCTTATTTTTTCAGAATGAGTATTGACAAATAAAAATTTTCTGATATAATTTAATGATTTATCACTAAAGTGTTGAATGGGTGGCATGGGCGAAAAGGAGAAATATAAAATGTACAGAATTGTCGATGAGTCAGAATGCAAAAGGTATCGCTCTGACTGTTCACATGTCTTAAAAAAGACATGTGCCTTACTTAAAGAAAAATGCATTAACGCCCAATTTACTCTTGTTGGCAGTGGAGCAAGAAATATGGTTACACGAAACGGCAATGGACCGTTTGACCTTGACTACAACCTTGAAATAATTAAAGCTCCGGACGAATATTGGAATGATCTGCGTCATTTAAAAAATACCGTTCGTATTTTGCTTGATAAAGCCGAAGGATTGACTTGCTTTTCCGAATCACAAGATTCAACTTCATGCTTGACAGCTCTGTTACATTTCAAAGATGAACCTGCAGTTGAATTTAGTTTTGATGTTGCAATTGTCGCCAAAAATTCTGATGGAACACTGTGCAGGTTGATTCATAATAAAAATGTCTGGGAATACGGTAATGACCAGTATGTTTGGAATGAGGTTCCAAGCTCTCACAACATAGCGCAAAAGGTAAAACAAATCAAAATCAATGATTTATGGCTTGATGTAAGAGAGCGATATATTTATCTTAAAAATCTATATTTATCTCATCCGTTAGAGAAAGATCATCCGTCATTTATTGTTTATGTTGAAGCTGTCAATCAAATTTATAATCAATATTTTAATTAGCGACTGTATTCTTTGTCTACAGCACCTCAAATTTTGACAGGGTGACTTTTCCGGTCACCCTGTCATTTTCTCTTTTTCCGCCTTAATTTCCGCAATCTCTTTCTTCATTTCCGCAATCAGCACCTTGAGCTTTTCTTCGCACTCCTCCCGCGTGGTGGCGTAGATATTTTTTGCGATTCGTTTGCCGTTCACGCGTGGTGAGAACCTGCCCTCATAGAGATGGTCGTTTATCATCGTCACGCAACCCGTGCCGGGCTTGCGTATCTTGCCCTTGTACGGCTCAAATTTCGGTTCTGTCGGCTGATCGGTTGCTTCACTGTCACTTG
>CAJKRH010000001.1 GCA_905202255.1 uncultured Ruminococcus sp. | reverse complement strand
TCGCCGAGACAGGGGTGAACGCTCTCTTTGATGACTTTTGGTACTTTTGGTCATACAAAAGTACGAGAAAATAAGAGCTTTTTTTAATTTCTTTGCGTGCGAACGCTGTTCGCTCGCTACAAGTAAATATAAAGTTCACAACTCCCAAATAAAAACCCGCCAAAACAAAATATCCCCTATTTGAGCATTGACTTTTTCGGCGAACTACGGTATACTTTAAAATGAAAACAAAATCAGGCACGGAGGGGAAATTTATGAAAAAAGTATTGGCACTCATACTCGCGGCATTGTTCCTCGTTTCGGCGGTTGCGCTCGTTTCCTGCGGCGGCAATCCCGATGTTACAAGCGGAACTACCGCTCCCGCAACATCCGGCACAACAAGCTCTTCCGAGGTAACAAAACCGACGGAACCGACGCAGTCGACAGCGACCACCGCCACAACCGAAACGACAGCCACAACTACCGAAACCACCGCCACAACGGCAACAACGACAGAACCGGAACCCGAGCCCGAACCGATACTTCCCGAGGGCAAGAGCCTGAAAGTACTCGCCATAGGCAACAGCTTTTCCGTTGACGCGATGGAATATCTCTATGATATCGCAAAGAGCGCTGGCTATACCGATATCGTGCTCGGCAATCTCTATATCAGCGGCTGCTCGCTCGAACAGCATGTGCAGACGCTCTCGCAGAGCACACTTCCGTATGATTTTTATCTGAATAATGACGGCAAATGGACAAAAACAAAGAGCAAACTCATCGATGGGCTTCGCTATGCCGAATGGGATGTTGTGACATTCCAGCAGGCAAGCGGACTCAGCGGCGTTGAATCCTCATATGAGCCGCATCTCACTACTCTTATCGAAACCGTAAAAACCTCCTGCCCCGATGCAAAGCTTGTATGGCATATGACATGGGCTTATCAGGGCAATTCCTCGCACAGTGATTTTGCCAAATACGGCAGAAATCAGAAAACCATGTACGACAGCATTCTTTCCGCGGTGCGCAAAGCTGTGCTTACGGGACATAAGGATGATTTTGCGGGCGTGATACCGTCGGGCACGGCTATTCAGAATATCCGCACATGCTATATCGGCGATACCGTCACGCGCGACGGCTATCATCTCTCCTATGATATGGGCAGATATACCGCAGCGCTCACATGGTTCAAAGCGCTCACAGGTGCCGACCTCTCGGCTGTGACATATGTTCCGAACGAATACAGATATCTGCTCGGCACGAGAGCTGCTCTTGCCGCCAAGGAAGCGGCGGAAAATGCCTGCCGTCATCCTTTTGAGCCGAAAGCTTCAACTTATGTAAACGATACGGATACCGAGACGAAAAAAGCCGACCTTGAGAAGCTCGGGCTGAATCCCGATGACTTCACTATGATAGAGCTTGATATCGTACCCTATGCATATTACAATTCCGTATCGGGAATGCTTCTTACAAGCAAAGCGGGCGGTTCGACAGCGTCAAATATCAATAATTTCGCCGCCTCGAGACTCCTTTCCAAAAAAGAACTTCCCGCAGGCTCGGTTATCGTGCTTGAAAGCGGTTGGAAATACCGTCCCGAGGGATGGCGCTATGCCGGAGCGAAAAACTCCGATAAGATACGCCCGGGAAATACAAACGAAGAGGTTATAACGGTCACCGAAGAATGGTGGGGCAAGTTTATTTTCCGCGCTTTCAACCTTTCCAAGGCGGACGGTGCGGCACTCACGGCAGAAGAAGCGGAAAGCGCCGTTCATGCACTGCGCATTTATGTTCCCAAAGCTGGAAAATAATTAAACGGAGAAATAATGAATTTATCTGGGTTTTATACTGTTGTCATAACGCTTTTCATCCTCATGGCAGTCGGGTACTTCGCATACCGGCTGCATATCGTGGATGATACGGCGGCAAACAGGCTTTCTAAACTTATCATTTGCATCGGTCAGCCCTGCATGATAATCAATGCTTTCGTAAAATATCAGTATACGAAGAGTGATTTCATAAACGGTTTTACCGTTGTGGGGCTGGGGATACTTCTTCACGCGCTGATGGCGGTTATCGCATTTGCCGCTTGCAAGGTCTTTCGCTTCCGAAGCTTCGATGAAGCAAAAATAACGGAATTTGCCATAATTTTCGGCAACTGCGGATTTCTCGGCTTCCCGCTCATGGAATCGCTTTTCGGTGCCGAGGGACTTTTCCTTGCCGCCTTTTTCAATATCAGCTTTCAGATAGGCGTGTGGACATGGGGTATTGCCATAATGGCAAGAAAGCGCAAGGATATAAGGCTTACGCCGAAGAAAATACTGCTCAATTACGGCACGGTGCCGTGCCTTATCGGGATAGTAATCTATCTTGTCAGCCCGTATTTCACATGTCCTGCGCCGCTTGCATCGACATTTTCATATCTCGCGGCACTCTGTACGCCTGTTTCCGTTGTCGTGACGGGAGCATTGCTCGCCACGAGAAAACCGAAGCAGATTTTTGCCGACCCGCAGATATATTATCTCTCGGTGGTGAAGCTGCTTATTATCCCGCTTGTCGTGTGCCTTATTGCGCATTTTTGCGGACTTAATGACAATATGACAGTATTTCTCACGATAATGGCGGCTGTTCCGAGTGCCTCCACGGTTACTATGCTCGCGGAGCTTTACGGGATTTCCCCGGGTTATGCTTCGCAGGCGGTCGGCGCTTCGTCATTGCTCTCGGTGGCAACAATGCCCGCCGTGATAGCACTGGCAAGCCTGATAATAAAGATATAATGTGATATGGTAAAAAATCGGCAACGAATAGTTGCCGATTTTTTGATGGTATTAAGGTTTTAACGCTCCATTAAAGTTTAGGTCAAGCCTTTTCAAAGGCTTGCAGGTCAATGGGCAGCGCCCTTGTCGTGCTCCGCAGAGCACGAAATCTCATATCGGCGCTTTTCTTTTTGATAGCTTTTTCTTTTGCGCCTGCATATGCAAAAGAAAAAGCGGATGAGGAATTTAATATTCTGTTTTCGGCTGCTTGCGATACATGGACTTTATCTTGTGTGGGACACAACTGCATGATAGAAGCGCACACCGAAAAAGGCAGGCGATTTCGCCTGCCTTTTTGCACTTTCCTTATTTTGCTGCGGGGAGAATTATCTGCGCGCTGCCGTCAGTGACGAGCGTTGTGGGAAGCTCGCCGTTCCAGCTCTCGAGATATTCGATATACTTGAGATAATCGGAAATGACGCTTATTTCTTCAAAGGATTTACCCGAGAAGTCGATATCGTATTCCACAGCGTCGTCTGTCTTTGTTTCTTTTATGGAGAAGCCGAGCATACGGGCGATTTCTACGGATTTCAGCTTGATTGCACGCGCTTCCGCTGTAGCTATGGCAAGTGCCGCTTCGGCATTACCCTCGGCTTTTGCTACTGCCGCCTGCGCCGCAAGCTTGGAAACTTCAAGCTCCTTTTCCGCTTCGATAACGGCTTTTTCCTTTTCATATTGCGCTTTCAGCTTCTGCTGTTCGGCTATCATTTTTTCCTCTACCGTGTTTTCAAAGGCATCGGAAAAATCGATATTTGTAAGAACCACGGTTGTGATATTCACATAATAGTCTTCCGAGATAGCTTCCTTTATACTTGCCTCTATCATAGGCGAAACGGTTGAGCGCGTTTCGATGATATTCATCGCGGATTTCTGCGAGAGAACGGTTTTTGCCTTGTCTATGGAAACGGACTGAATGCGGTTTGAAAGATGCTCGAGACTGCCGTAATTATTGATGATATCAATGACATGCTCGGGCTGAATCTGATACTGCACAACCATTTCTATATCCATAGTCTGCGCATCGCTCGAATAAGCGGCGGCTTTGATATCCTCCTGCTGAACAGTGAGGTCGTATGTAACATATTCGCGCGTGAGCCAGAAATCGAAATATATTCCGGATGTGCGCGTATCGACAGGTTTACCGAATTCCTTGACGACGGCGATAGTACCCGCGTCAACGGTATGTATACTTGCGGGAACCGCAACGAGCACGAGCAGAAGTACCGCGGCGGTAATGCCTGCGATTCTGTTGCCGCTTTTCAGCTTGGCTGTATTCGAATATGCGTCTGCGCGTGAAATTTTCTTCGCGTTTGTGCCGATTACGGCAATGCAGATGATGATGCCGACGACGAGAAGAACGCCCGAAAAGAATGAAATGAACATTGTTTTTCCTCCGAATTTGATTTGTTTTATTGCTTTTTCGTGAGCACCCCGCGGTGATGCTCCGAAAAAATTGCCGACAAAAAATGCCGCTAAGCTTTTTGCTTACCGGCTCTGTATTCTCGGGTATCAGGCTCAGTAAGAAAAGCTCCTTACATAAGTCTCATTTTTTAATGCGAAGCCAGCGCAATGCGCGGATGTTGACTTCACAGCGGAAAACCCGCTTCTTACTCCCTTATGTATTTATAGTATATCATAATGGACACAAAATGTCAATGGGTTTACAAAAAATATTTGGATTGATACACGAAAACGGAAAAGAGAGAAAATCCGAAAAAATTTTCTGCGCGCAGAACAGATTTTTCTATATATTATATGAAAAACGAAAGGAGGTATCACATATGAAAAATAAAACTTTTATACTGCTTGCCGCGGTGGTTTGTCTGATTTCGGTTACGCTTGCCGCCTGCGCGGGATGCGCATCGGAACAAGGAGAGGCGGAAGTGACAACACCGCAATCGACTGAAACAACGCGCAGCACGCCGTATTTCGGCGTTTTTGAGGCGGAACGCGGAAACTCATTCTATATCGATATAGGCGGCGTTCCGCTTGATGTAATAGGCGATGGCGGAAAAACGGCAACAAAATTTCAGATGGAATATTCTGTTGAAGATGAACAGGTGGCGGAAATCGTTGCCATAGAGGGAAACAGAATCTATATGAGGGCGAAATCTACAGGCACTACGCTTTTGATTGCCAGAACTTCAGATGGGCAGACGGCATATGCCAAAATTTTCGTGCGCCATATTCCGCAAACTACCACAACCGCCTGCACGGGAGAATAAAATTTCTACCAATAATAAAGTTTTCGCCCGCCTTTTGGGGAAGGCGGCGCCATCAAGAGCGCGTAGCTCTTGTCGCGCTCCGCAGAGCGCGAAATCTCTGCCACGGCGTTTTCTTTTTGATAGCTTTTTCTTTTGCGCCTGTATATGCAAAAGAAAAAGCGGATGAGGAATTTAATATTCTGTTTTCGGCTGTTTGCGATACTTGACTTTATCTTGCAGTGGTCGATGCCATCAACACCCCATTATAGCCGAAAGCAGGGAACCCTCGCGGATTCCCTGCTTTTATTTATTCAGGTTCTTCTTCGGTGCAACTGCTCGAGAGGAGCGTTACATTGTTTTTTGCCACGGTGAGAAGCCCGCCGCCTATGCGGAATGCCTTTTCCGTGCCGTCCTGCAACTCAAAAGCGCAGATACACGGCTGAACCGAGGTCACAAAAGGCGCATGGTCGGCAAGCACCGCGAGGTCGCCCTCGGCACCGCGAATTGAGAGAAACACCGCTTTCCCCGAGAAAATATTGCCATCTGGAGAAGATACGGTCAGCGAAAATTCTTTCATCTCTTCAGCCCTTCAGCTTTCTTGCGCGCGTCATCTATCGTGCCGACAAAGAGGAATGCTGACTCGGGCAGGTCATCATGCTTGCCCTCGAGAATCTCGCGGAAACCGCGTATCGTTTCCGAAAGCGGAACATACTGACCCTCAAAGCCTGTGAATTTCTCCGAAACGAAGAACGGCTGAGAGAGGAAGCGCTGAATTTTTCTCGCGCGGGAAACGAGCTGCTTATCATCATCGGAAAGCTCGTCCATACCCATGATGGCGATGATATCCATAAGCTCCTTATATCTTTGGAGAACGCGCTGGACCTCTCTTGCCACACGGTAATGCTCCTCGCCGAGAATATCGGGCGAGAGTATGCGGCTGGATGATTCCAGCGGGTCTACTGCGGGGTAGATACCCTGAGAAGCTATATTTCTCGAGAGAACCGTTGTCGCATCGAGATGCGCAAAGGTTGTTGCGGGGGCAGGGTCGGTGAGGTCGTCCGCAGGCACATAAACCGCCTGAACAGAGGTTATCGAGCCTTTCTTGGTTGAAGTGATTCTCTCCTGAAGAGCGCCCATTTCGTTTGCTAGAGTCGGCTGATAGCCAACGGCAGAGGGCATGCGCCCGAGCAGAGCGGAGACTTCGCTTCCCGCCTGAGTGAAACGGAAGATATTGTCTATGAAGAGAAGCACATCCTGCCCCTCTTTATCTCGGAAATATTCCGCCATGGTAAGACCCGAGAGCGCAACACGCATACGCGCGCCGGGCGGCTCGTTCATCTGACCGTAGACAAGCGAGGTGTTTTTCAGAACTCCCGATTGCTTCATTTCGTTATAGAGATCGTTTCCCTCACGCGTGCGTTCGCCGACGCCCGTGAAAACGGAAAGACCGCCGTGCTGTTTTGCCACATTATTGATAAGCTCCATTATCAGCACCGTTTTGCCGACGCCGGCACCGCCGAAAAGACCTATTTTACCGCCCTTGGAATAGGGGCAGATGAGGTCGATTACCTTGATGCCTGTTTCAAGTATTTCGGTGGAAGTGGAGAGCTCGCAGTAATCTGGCGCGGGACGATGGATATCCCAACGCTCTTCTGTCGTAACCGGTTCTCCGTTGTCTACGGTTTCACCGAGTACATTGAATATTCTGCCGAGCGTTTCTCTGCCGACGGGAACGCTTATCGCCTTGCCCGTGTCGAGCGCATCGACGCCGCGGCAGAGCCCGTCGGTGGAAGCCATGGAGATGCATCTCGCCGTATTGTCGCCGATATGCTGCGCTACCTCAACGACGAGCGTATGCCCGCCGACATTTATCTCGAGGGCATTGTTTATTGCGGGAAGTTCGCCGTTTTCAAAGCGGACATCCACTACAGGTCCCATGACCTGACATACTTTTCCGATATGAGGATTTGCCAAAATCTATCAGTCCTCCTTACTTTTACTCGCCGCTTCCGGCGACGATTTCCGTTATTTCCTGCGTTATCGCGCTCTGACGGGCACGGTTATATTGCAAACGCAGAGAATCTATCATTTCCTGCGCATTCTTGCCTGCGCTGTCCATCGCCGTTTTGCGCGAGGCTATCTCGCAGGCAAAGCTCTCGCGGACAGAAGCCGTTATCTTTCCCGCGACATATTCCGAGGCTATCGCCTCAAGCACGGTCAGCTCATCCGGCTCAAAAATCATGCCGGAGGCTTCACCGCTTTCCGCCGCGGTGAAGGGAAGTATCCATTTCACCTCAACCTCGCGGACAAGCAGGGAAACATACCTTGTATAAACGATGCCGAGCCTGTCAAATTTTCCATCGCGAAAGTCGGCGCAAAGCTCATTTGCCATAGCCACGGCTTCATCACCCGAAAAACGCTCGGCGGAGTTTGCCGCCCTGCCGTAGCGGTCGCAGGCGCGCTTGCCTATCGGTATGACCTCGGCATCGGGATAATCGCGCATGAAGCGGAAGATATTTGCATTATATCCGCCCGCAAGTCCGCGGTCGCCTGCTATGACTATGAGCCGCGTGCGGTTGCCGCCGCTTCTCATATAAACGCTTCTTTTGCATTCGCTGCCTGATGTCAGTGCCGCCATGGCACTGTCGAGTGCCGCCTCGTATTCGCGGGCGTTTCGCATTGCCTCGCCTGTGCGGCGGAGCTTCGATGAGGCGACGAGCCCCATCGCCTTTGTCAGATGCAGAGTGGAGTCAACGCTTTTTATGCGTGTGCGCAGATTTTTTATATCCGCTCCCATGTGCTCACCTCTTTATCTTTATTTCGCCGAGCAGCTTTATGAGCGCTTCTTCATCCGATTTTTCGAAGTAGCCCTCCTCAAAACGGGCAAGAAGCTCCTTTGCATCGGTGGTGAGCTTGGTATAGAGTGCCGTCTCGTAGTCCGAAACTCTGGAGACGGGGATATCATTGAGAAATCCCTTTGTGACGGCATAGATTATCGCAACCTGACAGCCGACGCGCACGGGGGCGTTTCTGCCCTGCTTGAGCACCTCGACGATTCTCTCACCGAGAGCAAGACGCGCTTTTGTATCCGCGTCGAGGTCGCTTCCGAACTGCGCGAAGCTCTGAAGCTCGCGATACTGCGAATAGAGCAGCTTCAGCTCGCCGGAGACCTTTTTCATTGATTTGAGCTGGGCGGAGCCACCGACACGGCTGACGGATATACCGGGGTTTATAGCCGGCATGATTCCCGCGTGGAAAAGCTCTGTTTCAAGGAATATCTGACCGTCGGTGATGGAGATGACATTTGTCGGGATATATGCGGAGACATCTCCCGCCTGCGTTTCGATTATCGGCAGAGCCGTTATCGAGCCGCCGCCGTATTCGGGAGCAACGCAAGCCGCGCGCTCCAGCAGTCTCGAATGGAGATAGAATACATCTCCGGGGTAAGCCTCTCTGCCCGGCGGACGACGAATCAGCAGGGAGAGCGCACGGTATGCCACCGCGTGCTTCGAGAGGTCGTCATATATTATCAGCACATCCTTGCCCTGCTCGCGGAAATATTCCGCCATGGCACAACCCGAATAGGGCGCTATATACTGGAGCGGAGCGGACTCCGAGGCGGAGGCGGAAACGATTATCGTATATTCCATTGCCCCCGAGCGCGCAAGCTCGTTTGCTATGCGCACAACGGATGTGTTCTTCTGACCGATGGCGACATAAATGCATATGACACCCTCGTTTTTCTGATTTATTATCGTGTCTATCGCTATTTCCGTTTTACCTGTCTGGCGGTCGCCGATGATGAGCTCACGCTGACCTCTGCCTATCGGTATCATGCTGTCGATAGCCTTGATACCTGTCTGGAGCGGGACGGTAACGCCTCTTCTCTCGATAATGCCGGGAGCATCGGCTTCTATTGGGCGTGTGATTTCGCAGGCAACGGCGCCCTTGCCGTCTATCGGAGAGCCGAGCGCATCGACTACTCTGCCGAGGAGCGCCTCGCCCACGGGAACGGAAACAACTCTGCCTGTGCGCTTTACCGAGGTACCCTCGCGGATATCGTTTTTATCGGAGAGAACGGCTATGGAAACCGTTTCCTCCTCAAGATTCTGCGCCATGCCGAAGCTGCCGTCATCAAACTCCACAAGCTCGCCCGACATACAGTTACGCAGACCGTATACGCGGGCGATACCGTCGCCCACGAGCACTACGGTGCCCGTTTCCGTCATTTCCGCGCGGGAACGGTAATTGCGTATCTGCTCTTTTATGATACTGCTTATTTCAGATGTATTTGCGCTCATTTTTCAATCACTTCCTTTACTTTGCCGAGCCTGCTTCTCAGACTTCCGTCTATTACGGTATCTTCGCCCTTTACGATGATACCGCCGAGAATGGAGGCATCGACGGAATAATGCGCCGAAACCTTTTTGCCGCTCGTTTTTTCAAGCTTTGATATGAGTGCGGATTTTTCGCTCTCCGTCAGCGGAACGGCGCTTATCACCTCCACCTCGGAAACCGAGAGGAAATGCTTATACATGCGCTCGTATTCCTCGGCGCAGTCGAAAAATTCGCTTATGTGCCCCTTTTCACAGAGAAGCCCGACAAAAGAAACCACATATTCGGGAAGCGAGCCGAGCGCTTTTTCGACAAGCGAAGAGCGCAGAGATGCGTTCAGCGCACGGCAGTCGAGTATCTGCATATATTCGGGCTCGCAGCGGAAAATCTCCGACACTGTTTTCAGCGCGTCGGAAAATTCAGCCTCTTGCCTTTTTTCTCTCGCGAGAGAAAAGAGAGCCGCGGCATATTCTTTAGCTGTTTGTGTCATTGTTTTCACCTATTTCGCCTATGAAAGAATCAATAAGCTTGCGATGGTCGTCCTCGTTTATTTCCTTTTCGAGCAACTTGCCCGTCAGAGCAACGGAAACATCGGCAATCTCTTTCTTGATATCCTTTTCGGCACGGCGGCGGCTGAGAGCCGCATCCTCTTCGGCAAGACGGATGATATCATCTGCCTTTTCCTTTGCGTCGGCAACGACCTTTTCGCCGCGGAGCTTCGCGGATTTCTCGGCTTCGCGGATTATACCGTCTGCCGTGTCATCTGCCGTGGCAAGCTTTGCTTCCCATTCGGAGCGGCTGTTTTCGGCATCGCTTTTTGCCTTTGCCGCGTCGTCATACTGCTTGTCCACAGCTGCCTGACGCTTGTCCATCGCCGCTTTGACGGGCTTGAAGAGAAACTTCTTGATTATGAGAAATATTATCAGCAGATTGCATATTGATATGAGCATCTGCCACAGATTCACGGATACTACATCCAGTGACTGTATTGCAAGAATGGTTGTCATGGCTTATTTTCCGATTGTTTTCATAAGCAGGTTTACAAAGAGGTTTGGCGCAACGAAAATGAGAAGTATTCCGATTATCAGACCGTAAATACCTGTCGTTTCCGCGATTGCACAACCCATGAGCATAGTGCTTTTTACGGCACCGGCACTTTCGGGCTGACGACCTATCGCTTCGCACGCTTTTGCCACCGCGTTTCCTTCACCGATACCGGGTCCGATACCTGCGATAAGAGCGAGACCTGCGCCTATTGCACAGCCGCCGAGAATAATACCAATTGCGAGTTCCAACATTTTTAGTTTCCTCCGTATTTTTTATTTTGCTGTTAATTTTTGTTCTTTGAGTTTTCTTTTCTGCTCTTTTTTGAGACGCCGCTTCTCGAAATCATCGGCAGGGAAGCCGCCGGAGATATAAAGCATCGTCAGCATGGCAAAGATAAATGCCTGAAGAAGTCCGCTGAATATATCAAAGTAAAGCGAGAGTATGGCGGGCAGACCTATCTGCAGGAAAGGAATCGTGCCGAGCACTCCCGGGAGCCAGCCCAAGAGCATAGCCGAAAGTTTTTGCAGGAAATAAGCCATGAGTACGGATATGACCGAGCCCGACAGCACATTTCCGAAGTGACGGAATGTCATCGATATCGGCGTTGCCACCTCGCTTATGATATTGAGCGGGGTGAGCGGAATCGGGTCGGCAAAGCTGCCGAGATAATGCAGAAAGCCGCATTTCATTTTATAATGCGTTATCAGCACGAATACGAGAATCGACCAGCCGCCGATGATATTCAAATCCGCAGTCGGCGCATAAAGCCCGACGAGCGTCAGCAGGCTGGAAAATGCCGATATAGCCATGACAGCCGCTACAAACGGAGCGAAATTTGAGAAGTAACCATCCATATTGTCATGAACAAGCCCTTCGCATTTCTCTACGATGTATTCGCAGATAAGCTGTCTTTTCCCGCCCTTGCCGTATTTTATCCCGTGCGTGAGCCAGAGGCACAGCCAGAATATCGCGATGACCACTATCCAAGAATTGACCTGTGATTCCGTTATCGGCAGATTCATGAGAGGCATTTTCAGCGTGAAATAAATTTTCGCGCCTGTCACCTCGATTTCGCTTGATATAGGATTTATGAGCACCTTGAGCACCATGCCGGATACTATGGGCAAGGCTGCCAGCACCAAAAACAATATATCCGTCGCCCTGAAAAGACGACTTTTTTTATCCAATGAAATTTCACCTCTTTTCCGAAAGCGAGCGGAATTATTCTCCGTCGTTTTGAGTGCCGTGCTTTTTGTCGTAAAGCGGGCGGAAAGCTATCGCTATTCTCGGAAATACAAACGGAATGATTACTGCTATCGTATTGAAGCAATCGAGCAAAACGCCGAGCCCGACAAAAACGGCAAGTATGAGCATACGCAGAGTGAGCGAGAGCCGGACGGCATTTCTCACCTGCTTTTCATCTTTTCCGAGTGCGTTCTGAATAGTCAGCCCCATGAAAAAGAAATTTCCGACCGCGGCGATACAGCCCATCAGATTTCCGAGCAGGACAGTATAGTCCCACTTGCCGATAATGAGATAAACCGCCTGCATGATCGCACTGAAAATAAGCGAAAAAACGGCAATATATGCAGTTTCTTTGAGGACGGTCTTGTCGATTTTTTTCATGATTTACGCTTTCCGTTGCCGCCGCGCCGAAGCAGGCTGCGGGCTTACGCACAAAAGAAGTCCAACTAAATGAAGTATAGCATATTTCGGCTCTCAAATCAAGAGATTTTTCAAATTTAATTGTTTGTTTAAAATTTGTTAAAAAGCCGAAAAAGCAGTGCCCAAGCGTGTTTTCAGAGGCGATATACCGCTTTGAAACACTGCGCGAATTGTAAAGAGATAACACTTTTGTCAAACATGAGCAACATCATTTGCTGTAATATGCGCCTTTTTTGCTCCGATATCAGATTCATAAAAAAGTGTTTTCAGGCGGGCGGGACTCGGCGGGAAAGCGTCATATGCGGCTTCGTCGGGCGGGTTGCGATAGCCGATAAGCGCGTCGTTTTTTATATAGAAACCGTCGTATCCTTTCATCGCGCGGCGGCTTATGCCGAGCCTTTGCGGGCTTGCCGCAAGGAATGTATTATTATTCCACACGGCGGAAAAGCGTATGCATTTGCGACATCTGCTGCCTCGCATGCGCATATATGTGAATACTGTGCTCGTATGGCACTCGTTTTCGAAAACATCGCAGAGCAGGGAATGAATCTCCGCTTTTTCTGCCGTCAGTCGTGAGGAAGCTTTCATTTCGGCATAGCGCCGCTCGGCATATCCAGCAAGAGCCATCGCAAACCTTTCGAAAAATCTGTTGATTTCCGTCGGCGCGCCGTCAAGCACGGGGTACTGTATGCGATATGAACACGCCGCAAGCGAGCCGATGAAAAATTTTTCCGTTTTTGTTATGATGCTGTATTTTGCCATATAAATCCTCCGCCGCACAGTTTCTTTTATATTTATATTCGCCATGCCGCGGAAAGTTTAATGCTTCGGGGGAAAAGTATGAAAAAGTGGGGCGTATTGCGCTTTTGGTCACTCAAAAGCGCGAGAAGAAGAAAAGTATCTTTAAGTTTCTTCGCGGGTCGTCGGGGGAATTAAGCAATGCGAAGCGTTGCTTGGCGTCGCCGAGACAGGGGAGCGCCGACCCCTACAGGCTAAAATCTAAGCGCGCAAATAGAGAAAAGATATATGCTCCATCCGCTTTTTCTTTTGCATATGCAGGCACAAAAGAAAAAGCTATCAAAAAGAAAACGCCGATACGAGATTTCGCGCTCTTCGGAGCGCGACAAGGGCAGCCTGCCCTTGACTGCGCAAGCCTTTGAAAAGGCTTGACCTAAACTTTAATAGAAAAAGGCGGGCGAAAACTCTAATTTGGTGCGCGAAAGCTTTAATATGGTAGCGGAAATTTTATAGGCGTGTGCAAAAAGGGAACCCTTTCGGATTCCCTTTGTCTATTCATTTATTCAATGCTTGATATAATAATGAATGCTCATCGCGCCTCTGTTTGCCGCCATATAGAGGTCGCCGACCACGCCGAATATTCTTGTCTTGAATTCGGGAGCGATATAAATATCTTTGAGCGAGAGGCAGTCGGCAGAGAAGAGGTCAAAGCCGATTTCCGTTGTGCCGACAGGCAGAACAACCTTTGTAATCGAAGTGCAACCGTCGAAAACATCGCTTCCGATGCTCTTGAGCGTATCGGGGAATGTGACGGAGGTGAGTTCATGGCAATACTGGAAAACTTTATCCGCAACCTTGACAAGGCTCTTGCCTGTGTCGATTGTTGTCAGCCCGTAGCAGTTCATGAAAGCGGCTTCGCCGATAACAAGCGTATTAGGTGAAAGCTTTATCTCTTTGAGCGCGCGCATGCTGTAAAATGCCTGGTCATCAATATATTTTACGCTGTCGGGTACGATGACCGATGTCACATTATAGCCGAGATAATATCTGTTTCTGTCGAAAAGTTCCTCGGGGTCGGAGACCTCTTCATAAGGGTCCTCCGTGATAACAAGACCGGAATCCCAACCGACGAGTGCTGTTCCGGCGATGCGCACTATTCCGTCCGGAATGGTAACGCTTGTCGAAGATTTTGCCACATATGCGCATATCAGCGTATTTCCTACCGTGAAGAACGAATTTTCATCTTTGTTGTTGAGATAAGCGTTCTTCAAGAAGTTGACCATTGCCTCTGTTTTAAAGAAAGCATATGTGCCGATTTCGACATCATCGGAGGGAAGTTTGATTTCCGCAAGACCGTAGCAATCCATGAAAGCATAGCTTCCTATGCGGGTGAGATTTTTGCACTTTGTCATATCCACATCGGTGAAGATGACATCGCCGCTTATTTCGTCCGATTTCCAGAGCACCGCATTGTAAAAGGCATAATCGCCGATATATTCAAGCGTGCTCGGCAGGGTAATCTCCGTTATCGAGCAGGCATCAAATGCCGAATTGCCGATTCTCTTCACGCCCTCGGGAATGACGAGCTTTTCAATCATTTCCGCCTGCGCATATCCGTAGGAGGTTGCCACGCCGTAGCTGTCAACGCCGCCGTAATATGTGGAGTTGCGGAAAACGCAACCGCCGATTGTCTTTATACCCTTGCCCGAAAGGTCGAGCGCGGATGCCGCGATATTGCATTTGATGAGAACGCCGTCGCCTACGACAACATAATCGTCGGAAAGCTCACTGTACCACGGCGTGCCGTCGAAAGCATATTCGGCGGAATCGGTGAGCGTGGAGGGAACGGAAACATTGTCAAGCTTTCCGCAGTCATAGAATGCATATCTTTCTATCTTGGAAAGACCCTCGGGAAGCGTTATTTTGCGGAGTTCATTGCACTGCCAGAATGCATACGGACCGATTTCCGCAAGCGCGCCGTCTTTTGCGAAATTGACATTTTCAAGAAGCTTGCAACCCGCAAATGTCTGATAATTGAGTCTTGCAAGCGATTTCGGCAGCGTCACATCCGTGAGCAGCCAGCAAGCCTGAAAGGCGCAGTTGCCTATGAAGGAAACATTATCCGGTATAGTAAGCTCGGGAAGTCTTGTGCAGAGTGCAAAGGCATATGAGTCTATAAGCTTCAGTGTGGAGGGCAGAGAAACGCTTTTCAGCCCTGTGCACTGATAGAAAGCTTTCGCGCCGATTTCCTCCAGACCCTCGGGAAGCTCGAGTGTTTTCAGCGATTCGCAATACTGAAAAGCACCGCCGCCGATGGTTTTCAGCCCTTTGCCGAAAGTCACCTTTTCGAGCGATATTGCAGAGTAGAAGGCGCCCTCGTTTATTTTGACTATGCCGTCATGCAGTACGACTTCTTTTATTTCCGTGTCGCCGGAAAAAGCACCCTCACCTATTTCGGTTATACCGTCCGGTACGACGAAAACACCGTTTTTATCCGATTGTCCTTTACAATTTTTGAGAACGGTACCGTCAACCTCATAGACTTTTTCTATTTTTGAGCCTGTAGTCGTCTGCTCGGGCGGATTTACTACAGTTCCGCAGGCGCAGAGCGCGATACAAGCCGCTGTGGCAAGAAACACT
Source organism: uncultured Ruminococcus sp. (assembly GCA_905202255.1). GTDB lineage: Bacteria > Bacillota > Clostridia > Oscillospirales > CAG-272 > Apopatosoma. The sequence continues at coordinate 80,991 of CAJKRH010000001.1, read as the reverse complement.
GCCAATATTTTTTTCATATGAGTCCCCCATCAGGATTTATTTATATAAATAATATCCCATTTTGCCTCTTGTGTCAATAATTCTGCCGATAAGTTCACATTATATTAAAAAAACGCCTTTTTTGCGCCTTGATAATGATATAAAAACAGCCGCCTTCGCTTTTGGAAATACGAAATCGCTTTCTTCGGCGCAGGCGGCATAAGGCAGAAATAAGGGCAGATTTTGCCTTCACGGCATATGGGAAATTGAGCGGACAGACTGCTTTTTCCGGCGATGTCAAGCCTCGAGCTGTCTGCCGAGAAAGCCTGCCGCCGTCTGGATAAGCTTTGTTTCGGTTTCCGTGGCGGCATTGTCTTTTCCGGATTCGGCATTTGCAAGCGCCGCAACACAGCCGATAACATCACCCTCGGCAAAGATAGGCATGGCACATGAAATATACCAGCCGCGGCTTTCTTCCGTCAGATAAATTTTCTCCTTAGTCGGTGCATGCGTATAAAGACTTCTGTTTTCGATAATTTTTTCTGCTTCTTCTGAATTTTTCTTGTCGAGAAATTCCTTTTTCGATATTCCCGCGCAGGCGATAACGCAATCCTTATCGCAGACGGCTACGGGGAAATTGCAGGTCTTATAAAGCGTTTCCGCATAGCTTGCCGCAAAATCCATCAGTTCGCCTATCGGTGAATATTTTTTGAAGATAACTTCGCCTTCGCGGTCGGTATATATTTCGAGAGGGTCGCCGCCACTGATAACATTGACACGAAAAACCTTATCAGCTTGGTTTTTTGCTGATTGAACCACCACAGAGTTGTATTTTTCTGTGGTTCTTTCGATATTCTCCGTGTCCCCGTTAAAATTTGCGATTGCCTCCTCCTGTACCTCATCGTCACAGCGCAGGAGCGCGTCCACATCACCACGCAGCTTGATTTCGATGCGGTTTTCATATACGATGATGCGGTCAACAATCAGCCCGATGTCGCGCTTGTCCAGCTTTTCTTTGCTCAGAATATCGTGGAAGATCTCCAGCACCGTTTTTGCATGGCGGTTGGCTCTGATGATGGTATTTCTCGTATCTGCCGTCATGGCGATCTGATTTTCCAACCCGTGAATCCGGTTGGCGCTTTCCTCAATCAGCGCGTCGTAGGTTTCCATGATGACGTCCTCGTTTCCCTTTGCGCGGGAGAGGTCGCGGGATTTTTGCCGCATCAGGATTTTGAGCGAATCCTTTTCCTGCTCGATGAGCTTTGAAAGCTCCTCCGCGGCTTTGGCGCTGTCCTTCACCGCATTCGGCTCAAAGCTGATTTCGGTTTCCAGCTGTTTTATCATTTTTTCGGAATTCTCGCAGACCTTGGTGATGTACCGTTTCAGCTCACGGTCAAGCACATCCACGCGGATGTGATGCGTCGTGCATCCAGCTTTGCCGCGCGTGTGATAGGTTCCGCAGATGTAAGCGTCGGCAAGGTCGGGACGGCTACGCGAGAACATCGGCGAGCCGCAGTCACCGCAGAAGAGGTAGCCGGAGTAGTTGTTGGCGTACTTCTTCTGACCGCGGTAGTGGGTGGTCGTGCGTTGCTTCAACAGCTCCTGAGCGACGGCAAAGGTGCGGTAGTCAACAATCGGCTCGTGATGGTTTTCAAACACGATATGCTGGCTTTCGTCGAGCGGCACATCGTTTCCGTTTATCTTTTTCCGCTTGAATTTGTGCTGACGCAGTGTGCCGATATAAAAGTCGTTGCAGAGAATTTCGGAGACGGTCACGATGCTCCATGTTTCCTTTACCTTGCCTTTGTACTCGTCGCCCTGCGCTTCCTTGCGTGCTTTTTCCCGCATTCGCGGCGTGGGGATATGCTCGTCTGTCAGATGGTTTGCAATCTTTTTATAGCCCCAGCCGTCGATATAATAGTTGAATATGCGCCGCACTACCTCGGCGGACGGCTCGTCGACCTCAAAGGTCATTTTCTTGGAGTTGGTGATGACATAGCCGAAGGGAACCGAACATATCCACTCGCCCTTTGACTGCCGTGAGGCAATGACGTCGGACACCTTGCGGCTCGTGTCTGTGACGGGCATTTCGTTGACGAAGAAGTAGAGCTTGATCTTCATCCAGTCGTCGATGTGATCCTGATAATAATCCACCCCGTCGCCGATGGCAATGATGCGGATATCGCGCTCGGCAAGATCCTCAAATTCGGCAAGACCTTTGCCGGTTCTTCGCGAGAAACGGCTCAGGTCCTTGATGATAAGTATATCGTATTCGCGCTGCATGAGCTTTTCGCGCATACGCATGTAATCGGGGCGTTGCTCGAAGGTGTAGCCCGATTTGTCGCGATCCTCAAAGTAATCGACCGTGCTTGTCGGAAAGTGCAGACGGCAGTATTCGTCTATGATTGCCTTCTGGTTTTCGATACTCGTGTTATCGCGGTCAAGCTCCAGGTCTACGGAGATTCGCGTGTACGCGGCAATGCGGAACCTTTCAACCATATTGATAATCACTCCTTTGATGTATTGCTGATAACATTGTATCACAAAACCCGCCCGCTGTCAATGAGATATTTGCAAAGACATGAATTGTTATCATTTGCCGTGGAATTTTGAAATTAACAAGGCGCGGTTCGCCGGTTTGTTTCAATAAAACACGATTTTTTGAAATAAAGAAGTTTATGATTTCAACTTTTGCTGACTTTTGAGGTCAACGTGCTATAATAAGCGTAGCATTTTCAATGCTGTAATTCAAAATCTCACGGAATGAATATTCAAAATTATACCGAATGAAATTTCAAAATTTCTCGGAATAGGCTTGCAAAATATCAAGGAATGGGTTATAATATATGTGAAAAACAATCCGGAGGTATTTTGTTATGAAAAAAATCGCTGAACCATCGAAATACAAGCCGCGTGTTATCGACAGCGCAGTTTGCAGATATTTGTCCGCCTTCGGCGCGGTGTGTATCGAAGGTCCCAAATGGTGCGGGAAAACATGGACTTCTTCATTTCATAGCAAAAGTGAGTTTTTAATCGGTGATCCTGCAAACAATTTTCAGAACCGTGCATTGGCGGAAATGTCTCCGTCCATTGTTCTGGAAGGCGAAACGCCGCGTCTGCTTGACGAGTGGCAGGAGGTTCCCTCAATCTGGGATGCAGTTCGGTACACGGTTGACGGTCGGGCGGAAAAGGGGCAGTTTATTCTGACCGGCTCCTCCACACCAAAACGCAAGGGGGTTCTTCACAGCGGTGCCGGCAGAATCGGAAGATTGCGCATGCGCACCATGTCTCTTTATGAGTCCGGTGAATCCGGGGGCGTTGTTTCATTGGAAGAGCTCTGCAATGGCAAGATTACCCCGGCAATGACAGGCGAGGTCAGTCTGCGTGACCTTGCATATTATACGGTACGCGGAGGATGGCCCGGGAACTTGAATGTTACGCCGGAAAATGCTTCGCTGTTGCCGCAATCCTATCTTGATGCCATACTTGACGATGATTCACAGAGCATTGACGGCAAAAAATATGATGTGGCAAAAATGCGTCTTCTTCTGCGCTCCCTTGCCCGCAACGAAAGCACAACGGCTACCAAGAAAAAACTGCTGAACGATATCCGCGAATTTGATGATGAAGCAATCGATATGGACACGATAGCCACGTATCTGGATGTTTTCAACCGTCTTTTTCTGCTTGACAATCAACTTCCTTTTTCTGCAAATATCCGTTCTTCCGTTCGCGTGAAGCAAGCCGAAAAAAGACATTTCTGCGATCCCGCGCTTGCCTGTGCCTTGCTGAAAGCCACTCCGGATAAGCTGATCGGCGACCTTGAAACCTTTGGATTTCTGTTTGAAGCTCTGGTGGAACGCGATCTGAAGATTTATGCCGAGTCGTTCGGGGCGAACCTGTATCATTATCAGGACTACAACAACAAGGAAATTGACGCGGTGGTTGAATTGAAGGACGGAAAATGGTGCGCGTTTGAGATAAAGCTCGGTGCCAACCAAATCGATAAAGCCGCAACAGAACTTGTTGCACTTCGCAACGATATTGAGAAGAACGGAGGCGTGGCTCCGTCGGTTCTTTGCGTCATCTGCGGGCTCTCCAATGCGGCATATGTCCGCCCGGACGGTGTTTTTGTCGTCTCGATTACGGCTCTGAAAAACTGAAACCGGCGGAATTTTGAGCACAAAAAGGTATGCAACAGGGCAGAAGGCATTGCGCCTCCTGCCCCGTTTTTTACGCCTGAACCTGCTCTGTCGCAGGTTCGGCTTTCATCTGAAGCTCAAGATTGTGGCGGAGGAGCAGGACGGTATCCGGTAACAGCTCCCGGTCGCCCGATTCAAACACCGACACAAAATACTTGTGCTTCGCAAATTGCCGGTAATACGGCTCAAGCGAGCGACGGAAGCTTTCGTCCCGCGCCTCGCTTCCGGTGAGCCATATATCGACCGTTTTGCTGTCATGATGAATGTTCATCTCCATATGACCCACCTCATTTCTTCATTTTTTTGCGTGAACGCGCCCGTCTTTTTTCGCGGCTTTGCGTTTGCGGGAAAGAATAAGTTCAATCGTTCCTCCGAAAAGGCAGATTTGCCCGCGCCGGATGCTATGTCCGACAGCATATTCCGACCGTCTGTCCGGCAGTGCCTTTATGTACGCAAACCCGCATTTTTTATGTGCCGCATCACCCCTTTCATTATTGCCGGAGATAAAAGAGAAAATTCAGACTACATTGTCATTCCGAAGTCTTCGTTTTCATCCTCGTCTTCTTCAATATCTCCGTCCTCATCTTGCCCGAGTCCGATTGCCATGCCGGCAATAACTCCGGCGGCAATGCCGAGAGCGGTTCCTGTATTTCTTGCTTCTCGCTCCCGCTTTTCTTCCTCGGATTCATCGCCGTCTTCAAGAATATCCGTCAGGCTTTCAAGCCCACGTATGCCCATAAGAGCAAGGTCAGTATCATCGGAATTGCCGCGTACGCCATGCGAAGCCACCACAGTGCGTCGTCCCGTATGCTTCTTCTGCAGATAAGTTTCGAGGCTTTTTCGCTCGCTTTCCCAACCTGTTCGGAGGCGTCCTCCGAAATCTTCCGTATCGCTGCCGCTGTCGCCTCGTTCTGCGCCTGTATCGCCTTCGTAATCTGTTCGGTATACTTGCCTGCCTCCGCCGCAAAAGCCGTCCTCTGCGCCGTCAGCTCGGCTGAAAGCTCCTCCAAACGGCTCACCGAAGCGATCAGCTCGTCCCACTCCGCGACGCTGATCTGCACCGTCGGTATTTCTTCTTCCGTCTGCATTTCCGCCTGAATTTGCGGCGGAATATTCTTTGCTTTGAGCTTGTCCATATAGCTCTTCCCGGATTCTGAATTCATGCTCCATGTTCTCCTTTCGGTATTTTTCATCAAATAAACTCTTGTCACGCACGCGCTTTTCCGTTCCGTCCCTGCCGCGGAGGATGTAGGTGATGTACTTTCTCTCGGGAGTCCATACCATTTCATAACCGTACTTTTTCATTTCACTTTGAAACTCGTTCCGCGTTTTTGCCTTTGTCATACAGAAATCAATCGTTGCGCAGAGTGCCATTTTCATGCTGTTGCCGTTCAGTGCCGCGCGATATTCCTTCGGCTTCATGCGTTGGGATTTAACGTTCGGATCGTATTCCCGAAGTACTTTCAGCCCGTGAGCCTGACAGATTTCATCGCTCGCTTTTCGCAAATCGGCAAGGAAAAATTTATTGTAATGCAGTTTCCGACCGTCAACAAGGTCATAGGTGCATACGACAATGTGATTGTGCAGATGCTCGCGGTCGATATGCGTGGCGATGATTGCTTCACGGTTGCCGAAGCTTTTGATAAGCTCCACCCCGATTTCGTTGACCTCCTGCGGAGAAATATTCTCTCCGGGCATAAAAGACTGCACGAAATGATAGAAACGAACGCCGCCCGCCGCATGACCGAACACCTTTTGAGTGGCGAGGAACGATTCGTTTGCCATCTCGGGAATGCAGTTGTAGCCGGAAATATACGCAAGCTGTTCGCCCTCGTCAAAGGTTTTTGACGGTTGCATACAGTAATCAAGCACACCTTTCTGTGCGCTCGGCGTCTGTACTTTTTCCGGAATGCTTTCAACAACCGCCATGATTTTGCCCTCCGAGTGCTGCAAGAATTTTTCTGTAAACCGAAAGAAGCTGTGAAAGATCGGCAGAAGAAAAACGATTCTGATGTGCCAGCCGCGTGAGCTGATTGAGATTGTTGCCCTGATATTTCAGTTCACGGTTCAGCTCCCGCAGCTCTTCATTGACAATAATCTTCCCGTCACGGCACATTTTGAGAATGAAATCGCGCATGGAAGGTGAGACGGCTTCGTACATTTTCTTCTGCAACTCCATTTTTTCTTCCGCTGTGAGGCGAATGGTCAGGGTTTCTGTTTGTTTTCTGCTCAACGGTTTCTCCTTTCGCACATGTTTTTTTGCTGTTGCTTCTCTGATTCGGTTCTTTTGGATTACCTTTTCTTTTCGCAAAGAAAAGGTAAGTGGGTTCGGGCTTCTGCCCGATTGTGTGCGGGAAGTGTGCCGCCGAAAGGCGGTGGACATCCACGCGCTATGCTTGCCACAACCCCGGACGCAGAGCGCCGGGAATAAGTGCAGAAGAAAAAACCGCGAATTAGCCTATATAACTTATTGTTCTCTTCTGCATATAAGATATATGGTTAAGATTTCTTGTTAGCACCACCATTTCAGACACCACCCGGTCACATTTTCAGCCGATACACGTTGGAGCCGTAATCGCCCGCATTCGTGTATCGGTGAAATTTTTCAATCAGGTCTTTTTCGAGAAGAGATTTAATTGCCTTGTCCACGGTTTCCTCTTTCCTGATTCCGCACCCGTTTGCGATATCTCTCCGGGAAGGAAAAGCCACATTGCTTTCACGGTTCATACGACGACAAAGAAAACAATAGACGGCGATGTCCCGCGGTTTCAGACCGTATTCAAAGATTCTGTTGTCAACCATAAAGAAGTTTTTTCGCTTGCCCGCCATATTGTTCTCCTTTCTCGTTGTGTATTTGATATTATACTACAAGAATATTGTGTTGTCAATAGCTGCGCACAAAATAATTGTATTTGTTCTTGACAACTACAATGAGATGTGGTATACTGTATGCGTAATAAAATTCGGAGGAATTCGGTATGAGCGTAATAGGCGAACAGATTAAAAAATACAGAGGTATCCGCGGCATGACGCAACAGGAGATTGCCGATGCGCTCGGCGAAAGCTCCGGCAGGGTGATATACAACTGGGAAAAGGGAATCGGTCGCCCCGATTGTGACAAGCTGGCGAAGCTCTGTAACCTTCTCGGTGTATCCGCAGACGAGATGATCGGTTGCAGGTCGATGTCGGAACGTCCTACGGCTGCCGAATGGGAGACGATAAAAAAATACCGCGTCCTTGACGAACACGGTAAAGAAATCGTGAATTATCTTATTGACAGCGAGTACAGGCGAGTAGCCGCAACCGTCAGGAAAGCCAAGTGCCGTATGCTGAGAATGGATTATTACACGCTTCCGGCTTCCGCAGGTACGGGCAATATTCTTGACAGCGAGATTGCCGAAGAGATTCTTGTTCCCGAATCCAAGGAAGCGGAGAAGGCGGACTTCGTGATTTCTGTTGGCGGCGACAGCATGGAGCCGACCTACCATGACGGAGACAAGGTGTTTGTTGAAAAATGCGACTCCGTCGATGCCGGCGAGATCGGTATCTTCGTTGTCAACGGCGATGTCTTCATCAAGGAGCGCGGGAACGGTTGCCTGATCTCGCATAACGAAAAGTATAAGCCCATACGCCTCTCCGAGCATGACAGCGTGTTCTGCTGCGGAAGAGTTTTGGGGAGGGTATAATAATGAATAAGAAAAGGCGGCCTTTCCGTGTAATCGGAAAGACCGCTTTTGCCATATTATGGATGATTACAAAAATAAAGAATGGCAGAAAGTTGTAAGCTAAGATACAACTATGCTTTTATATTATCCAGTTAGTGTGCGAAAAAAGTTTATCCCTGATTTACGGATAATATAACTATGCTTAAAAACTATGCTTAAAAAGTATTGACATGTCGAGTGCCTTATGATATAATAAAACTATGTATAGACGAAGGTGTAAATCGACTTTGGAGGACAAATTATGACCGCGAATGCATAATATTTTTCACATGTTGCACACGCGGTCAATGGCGAACTTTGCTTATGATTTTGCAATGTCTGCAACAGTGTTCTGCACATTCTATTCGTCACCTCCGCAGTGTTTTTCGGATGTTTCTCATAGAAAATGATTTTTGAAAGTTGGTTTCAACGAAAATGTATAGGCATTTTTTTAAACGGTTGATTGATATAGTGTTGTCTTTCATCGGGATCGTTGTCTTGGCTTTGCCGATGATTGTCTTCGCATTTATCATAAAAGCAGAGGATCCGGGTCCCGTATTTTTCAGACAAAAGAGAATCGGTATACATAAAACGCAGTTCGGTTTGCTCAAATTCCGAAGTATGAAAATGTCTACACCGCATGATATGCCGACGCATATGCTTGAAAATCCGGAGCAGTATATACTTAAATGCGGGCGGTGGATGCGAAAAATGAGTATAGACGAATTGCCGCAACTTTTCAATATTTTCACGGGCAAAATGAGCATCATCGGGGAGAGAGATATAATAGAGGCAACCAAGAAAAACATAGATTTTTCAAGGGTTGTCGGGTTAATTCGGTTTCGCTATAAGGTTTTATGCGGGGCATGAAAAGGTAAATGACAGCCTTTGAAACAATCAAAATGGCTTCTTGATAGCTTATTTTGCCCCAATCAATAAGCACACAAAATTTTATAGGGAGGTTGAATTAGCCGGGGATGAGTAATCATCATCGGATGATTGTCGTGCCAAAAATATACGACTGTATAAACATAAGTTACAAAACGCCAATAAATTTTTCGGGGAGGAGCGGGAACTTACTTCTCTTAAAAAGCATGAATTGGTTTTATGGGGAGAAGAAATATGCGAAAGCAAAATAACGTTTCAATCGACAAGAAGAATCGTTCTTCATTTGAAGATTTTCATATGGCATCGGTTTTTTTGGCGCTATACGATATAGTTGTGTCGTCGGGAGCATATCTCGCTGCGCTCTGGATTCGGTTTGACTGTAAATATACGCAGATACCGCATGAATACTTCGCGGCATGGCTCAAATTTATGCCGTTATATGCGTTTGCCTGTGTTTTTGTTTTTTGGCTTTTCAAGTTGTATCAAAGCGTTTGGAAGTATGCAAGCTTTTCAGAACTCGCGAGAACGACAGTTGCATCGTTGATACTTGGTATATTTCATACAGTAGCCATAACCCTTTTGTTCGAACGTATGCCCATTGTCTATTATGCCGGCGGAATTGCAATTCAATTCATGCTTTCATTGGCAGCGCGTTTTGCATATCGTTTCATTCACTTGGAGCGAAACAGAATGTCGTGGAGACAAACCGACAATACGGCAAGCCGAGTTATGCTGATCGGCGCGGGTTCGGCAGGGCGAATGATCCTGCGTGATCTCCAGAACGCAAAAGAAGTACATGACCGCGTGTGCTGTATCATTGACGATGACAAAAACAAACGCGGTTGCTTTATTGACGGTGTTCCGATCGTCGGCGGCAGAGAAGATATTCTGCTGAATGTCGAAAAATACAGAATCGAAAAGATTTTCCTCGCCATTCCGAGTGCAACTGCAGAGGAGCGCAGAGACGTTCTCAATATCTGTAAGGAAACGACCTGCGAACTGAAAAATCTTCCCGGTATGTATCAGTTTGTGACCGGAAATGTAATGGCAAGTCAGATGAAAGATGTTGCCGTGGAAGATTTGCTCGGGCGCGCCCCCGTTAAAGTCGATATGAAGGAAATCTACGACTTTATAAAAGGAAAAACAATTCTTGTCACGGGCGGCGGAGGTTCAATCGGCAGTGAGCTGTGCCGTCAGATTGCGTCCCATGAGCCGAAGCAACTTATCATCTTTGATATTTACGAAAACAATGCTCACGCCATTCAGTTGGAGCTGAGAGACAAATATCCGAATCTGAATTTGGAAGTCCTCATCGGTTCGGTGCGCGACAGCCGCCGGATCAATCAGGTCTTTGAAAAGTACAAGCCCGACGTTGTATATCACGCAGCGGCGCATAAGCACGTTCCTCTTATGGAGGACAGCCCGTGCGAGTCAATCAAAAATAACGCTATCGGTACGTATAAAACTGCCTATGCCGCAATGACAAACGGCTGCAAACGCTTTGTTCTGATTTCCACCGATAAGGCGGTTAACCCCACTAATATCATGGGCGCATCAAAACGCCTGTGCGAGATGATAATACAGTTGTTTGACCGCAAAATCCGCGACAAAAAAGCGTATGAATTGCTTCCGCTTCATGTTCACAGCGATGATGAGGACGGCAGTATGCGCGATATTGCGAAGATTGCAAAAAACGCAAAAACCGAATTTGTTGCAGTACGCTTCGGCAACGTTCTCGGAAGCAACGGCTCTGTCGTGCCGCGTTTCAAGGAGCAGATCGCCAAAGGCGGTCCTGTAACGGTCACGCATCCCGATATAATCCGCTATTTCATGACAATCCCCGAAGCCGCGTCGCTCGTTTTGCAGGCAGGTACTTATGCAAAAGGCGGAGAAATTTTTGTGCTTGATATGGGTTCGCCCGTGAAGATCGACACGCTCGCAAGAAATTTAATCAAGCTGTCTGGCCTGCGTCCAGATATAGATATCAAAATCGAGTATACAGGACTTCGTCCCGGAGAAAAGCTGTATGAAGAAAAGTTGATGTCCGAAGAAGGTATGCGCACAACTCCGAACAAGCTGATACATATCGGCAGTCCCATTCCATTTGACGCAGATACATTCCTCGGACAGCTCCAAATGCTCATGGAAGCGGCATACGCCGGAAAAGAAAACGAAATCCGCACATTGGTGGAAGGTGTCGTCACAACCTATCACCCTGCCGGAAAACACGGCTCGGAATATAAGGGCGAGACTTTTGAGGAACAAATGGAGCTTGTCGAGAGCAAAGAGCACGAGAAAGAAAAGAGCCTTGCGGCAGTATAAAATTTGTGGAGGAAATTATGGGATTTATACCTTTTGAAAAGAAAGTATGGCTCGCTACGCCGACAATGCATGGCGAGGAGCTGAAATATATGACCGAGGCGTATGAGACGAATTGGATGTCCACGGTCGGCGCAAACATCAACGAAGTAGAGCGCATTGCTGCCGAGAAAGCCGGGATGAAATATGCGGTGGGGCTTTCGTGCTGTACGGCAGCACTTCATCTTTGTGTGAAATCCGCAGGAGAAAGATTGTACGGAAAGCCTGCCATCAGCCACGGCGCATTGGAGGGCAAGCGCGTATTCTGCTCGGATATGACTTTTGATGCGACGCTCAATCCCGTTGTTTACGAGGGCGGCATTCCGGTGTTTATCGACACCGAGGCGGATAGCTGGAACATGGATCCCGTCGCGCTCGAAAAGGCGTTTGAAATGTATCCCGATGTCAAGCTTGTGGTTTGCGCCGAACTGTACGGTTTTCCCGGACGCATTGATTTAATCAAGCAGATTTGCGAAAAGCACGGTGCGCTCTTAATTGAAGATGCCGCCGAAGCAATGGGCGCAACACTGAATGGCAAACAGTGCGGTTCGTTCGGAGATTATTCGGCAATCAGTTACAACGGCAATAAGATCATCACGGGTTCCGCCGGTGGTTGCTTACTTACCAACGACATTGAGGTGGCAAACAAGGTGCGCAAGTGGTCAACACAGGCACGTGAAAATGCCCCGTGGTATCAGCATGAAGAAGTCGGATACAACTACCGCATGAGCAATGTGGTCGCCGGTGTAATCCGCGGACAGTATCCACATCTGGGAGAACATATTGCACAGAAAAAAGCGATTTATGAGTGTTATCGTGATGGGCTGAAAGATCTGCCTGTTCACATGAATCCGATTATCGACGGCGCTGTGCCAAATTATTGGCTGTCCGCTTTGATTATTGACAAGGAATATATGTGCAAGCAGGTCAGAGACGATTCCAAGGCACTCTACATAAAAGAAAAAGGCAAGACTTGTCCGACGGAAATTTTAGAGACACTTGCAAGTCTTAACGCCGAGGGCAGACCGATATGGAAGCCCATGCATATGCAGCCGATGTACCGTATGCATGAAGCGGTTGGGAGAGAAGGTACGCTCCGTTGCCGCACGAATGCTTATATTGCAGGCGGTGCAACCGACATTGGTGCGGATATTTTTGAACGCGGCTGCTGTCTGCCGAGCGATAACAAGATGACTGAGGAAGATCAGGCAAAGGTGATTGAGATAATCAAGAGTTGCTTCAATTAAATTTGTCAAGGGGTTACATATATGTATGCGAAGTTTTGGAAAAGATTTTTTGATTTCACACTGTCTTTGCTTGCACTGATTGTGCTGTCACCTGTCCTTTTGGTCTTAATCATAGTCGGTGCGATTGCTATGAGAGGAAATCCATTCTTTGTGCAACCCCGTCCTGGGAAGAAAGGTAAGGATGGACGCGAAAAAATCTTTTATCTGATCAAGCTGCGTTCAATGAGTAACAAACGCGGGACAAACGGAGAACTTCTCCCTGACGACCAGCGTCTCGGACATTACGGAGCGTTTTTACGCAGTACTTCTCTTGACGAACTGCCGTCTTTGGTCAATATAGTTCTTGGACAGTTAGCTATAGTCGGTCCGAGACCGTTTTTGGTTCGGGATTGCGTATTCTTGACCGACGAACAACGCCGCCGCCATGATGTGTGCCCCGGTCTTACAGGGCTTGCGCAGGTGAATGGGCGGAACAACATCACATGGGAGCAGAAGTTTGAATACGATCTGCTGTATATCGACAGAGGTATTACCTTCCTTGGTGATTTGAAAATTATCATTCAGACAGTAGGCAAAGTCCTGAAAAGAAGCGATACGGTTCGCGAAGGCACGGTGTCGGATATGGATTACGGTGACTGGCTTATGATGGAAGGCAAAGTTGATCAGGCTACATATGATGAAAAGCAAAAAGAAGCAAGGGAACTCTTGAATGTGTAGAAAAGGAAGCGAGCATATATGAAAAAAACTTTATGGCAAAAGGTGAAAGCTTTCTTTCGCAAGTGGATGAGCGCAAAAATCATTCCTCATATGGTTCTGAACGGGTGGCGCATTTTCTTCTATCGGCTTTGCGGTTATAACATAGGAAAAAATGTATTTATCGGTATGAGATGCTATCTGGATGATCTGGAACCGCATATGTTTACTGTTGAAGATGACTGTATCATTTCCTATGGCGTGTTTTTTGCCTGTCACGGTCGGAATCAGCAACACACCCCGATTACGATAAAGAAAGGCGCATATATCGGAATGCGGGCGAATGTCATATCCGGAAAGACCGGTGTTACGATCGGTGAAAATGCCGTGATTGGTGCATGTACATTGGTCAATAAGGACATTCCTAATGGGGCAACTGCCGTTGGTGTACCGTGCAGAATTCTCGGGAACGGAGAAGAAAAATGAACGAATTGGTTTCCATCATTATGCCGTCGTACAACACGGCAAAATTTATATCCGAAACGATAGAATCTGTATTGGCGCAAACTTATCCGAATTGGGAATTGATCATTGTGGATGATTGCTCAACCGATGATACTGATGCGGTTGTTTGCCCCTATCTTGTGGATGATCGGATTCGTTACATAAAAAACGAAAAAAACAGCGGAGCGGCGGTATCCAGAAACCGCGCATTGCGTGAAGCAAAAGGAAAATGGGTTGCGTTTCTTGACAGTGATGATTTGTGGTTTCCGGAAAAGTTGGAAAAACAAATTTCATTTATGAAGAAAAATGACTACCACTTTTCCTATACGAACTATATTGAAATAGATGAAACCACCAATCCGAACGGGCGGAGCGTGACAGGACCGAAGAAAGTCACCCGACATGGCATGTATAATTATTGTTGGATGGGATGCCTGACGGTGATGTATGACGCGGAAACCATTGGGTTAATTCAGATTGCGGACATCAAAAAGAACAACGACTATGCTATGTGGCTGAAAGCATGTAAAAAGGCGGATTGCTATCTTTTGGATGAGGTGCTCGCAAAGTACAGAAAACGGAGCGGTTCCATCAGCAATCACGGATACACAAAACTGATTAAATGGCACTATAAACTGTATCGGGAGGCGGAAAAGAGAAGTCCGCTTGTTTCTGTCGCTCTTACTCTCAGGAATCTGTTCTGGGGTGTTCTGAAAAAAATCAGATATGTAAAGGGGTGACTTTATGTCGGCAAAGGTAAGCGTACTCGGACACTTTGGTGGGGGAGAAACCCTTCTGAACGGACAAACGGTAAAAACCAAAATCATCACCGAAGAATTGCAAAGAAGCTTCGGGCGGGAACAGGTTTTAAATTTTGATACGCATGGGGGATGGAAAACGCTTGTAAAAGCACCGTTCCAAACAGTTTCCGCACTGAAAAACAGTAGAAATATTCTGATTTTTCCGGCGCAAAACGGATTGAGGATATACGCACCCCTGTTATCTTTTTTTCGGCATTTTTTCAAAGGCAGAAAATTGCATTACGTTGTGATCGGCGGTTGGCTTCCGCAGTTTTTGACGAAACGAAAGGGGCTTGCGAAAGCTCTGAAAAATTTCGACGGAATCTATGTGGAAACAGGCACCATGAAAAGCGCATTGGATGCCCGCGGCTTTGAAAATGTGTTCGTTATGCCGAATTGCAAAAAGCTGAGGGTGCTTTCTGAAAATGAACTCGTTTATCCGCAAGGCGTGCCGTATAAGCTTTGCACTTTTTCTCGCGTAATGAGAGAAAAGGGCATTGAAACAGCGATGAATGTGATTAAGAAAGTAAACAATCAGCTTGGATATTTAGCATATTCGTTGGATATTTACGGTCAAGTAGATACTACGCAAACAGAGTGGTTTGAAAGCTTGAAGAAGTGTTTTCCGGAAGGCGTGCGATATTGCGGTTGTGTGGATGCAGATAAAAGCGTAGAAATATTGCAACCGTATTTTGCATTGCTTTTTCCTACCCATTTTTATACTGAGGGAATTCCCGGCACAATCATTGACGCATATGCAGCGGGTATTCCTGTCATTTCTGCAAAATGGGAAAGCTATTCTGACGTTGTGGATGAAGGTGTGACTGGTATCGGTTATGAGTTTGATAACGAGAATGAATTTGAAAATGTCTTGTTAGGCATTGCACATGATCCACAAATGCTGCTTGACATGAAAGCCAACTGTACAAAAAAAGCTAAGGATTATATGCCCGAAGCTGCAATCCAAATTATTACAGAAAAATTCGGGGGGGGGAGTATAACCTCTATCCCTTGAGACTTTGTACATTTTCGCGTGTTATGCAAGAAAAAGGAATTGCAGATGCTGTTAAGACGGTGATCGAAGTTAATCAAAGTTTGGGGCGCACTGTATTTTCTTTGGATATATACGGTCAGGTGGATGAAAACCAGACTGATTGGTTTGAGGAATTGCGGAAAATCTTTCCGGATTACATTCGTTACGGTGGTTTGATACCGTTTGATCGAAGTGTGGAGACGCTGAAAGAATACTTTGCGTTGTTGTTTCCCACGTATTACGAGGGGGAAGGTTTTGCGGGTACACTCATTGATGCGTATTCTGCGGGCGTTCCGGTGATTGCAAGTGATTGGAAATACAATACGGAACTTGTGAACGAAAATGTCGGGTATGTCTATAAAACGCGGGACAATGCTGCGCTTGCAGAGTTGCTGAGCGCAGTGGCGGCAGATCCGACTATGATACTGAAAAAGAAAAAGTCTTGTTTATATGAGGCTGAGAAATATAAGATTGAGAAGGCGGTCGGCGTATTGCTTGATCGGATAGAAGGTAATTGATTATGGGGGTCTCCCTTTACAAAATCAAAAAGTGGTATAGGATGCTTACAGGAAAAAGTATTTCTCATGTGAACCAAGGCGTAGGAACCTGCTATTCCAAAACCGAGGTGGCAGGATATTACAACGACTTAACCGAAAAAGTGACGCGGGATAATCCAGATATACTTGTTCCAAAGTATCACGTAGATACAGGGGAAGAAATATATTTTTCCATCGGAATTTTTCAATATGGGTTGGCTGCTTATGACCTGTATCTGAAATCGGGCGAGGATACATACAAAAAGAAACTTCTTGCCTGTGCCGATTGGGCAGTAGATAATCAGCAGGAGGATGGGGGCTGGGTGACGTTTGTTTACAAGAATCCGGAGCATCCCTATTCATCCATGGCACAGGGAGAGGGAATTTCCCTGCTCATCCGCGCACATATTGTGACCCGGGAGGAAAAATATATCCGTGCTGCGAACAGGGCGAAGAATTTTATGCTGAAACCGATTCCGGATGGTGGCACGACCGGATATGAAAACGGAGATGTGCTTCTTTATGAAGCAACCTGCAATCCCGTTATATTGAACGGATGGATTTTTTCACTGTGGGGACTGTATGACTATGTCAAATATACGGACGACGGGAGTGCAAAGGATGTTCTCGCAGCCACGCTTGCGTCGTTGAAAAAGCGGCTTCCGAATTTTGATATGAAATATTGGAGCAGATATGAAGACGGAAAGCGCATTTGCAGTCCGTTCTATCACAAGCTTCATATCGCACAGCTCAGAGTGATGTATGATCTTTTCGGAGAGGAAATCTATAAGGAATATGCTGATAAATGGGAAAGCTATCAAAAGAGCTTTTGGAAGCCGAAGAGGGCGTTTGTGAAAAAAGCATTGCAAAAAATATCGGAATGAGGAGAAAATATGGTTGTATACGTATCACCGGCAGAATTGAACGGGGGAATCCTGCAATTTTCAACATCAATTGCACGAGAAACTAAGGCATTGACAGATTGCAGGTTGTTCTTGCCGGATGTCGTTGAGGAAAGTTTATATCGGGATATCGCGGACTGCGTCGTTCCTTATGTCAAAGCAAAGACGTTGAAGGGCAACAGCAAGGAGATTCTTTGTGTTGCAGAACAAATCATGTCGCTTTTGCCGGATGTCGTAATTTTTACGGAAGACTCTATTCTGATGCAACAACTCAATAAGATTTTGAATCAAAACGCGGTCAGAACCGCGATGGTGGTTCATGATGTACAGCATCATCCGTACCGGAAAATGGGGGCAAGAAGAATTTTGGTCGATGTTCTTCGTAGGCGAATGACCCGGAAAACCATAAAATGTACTGATAAAATCATTTTGCTTTCCGCTAATTCCGAGGAGGCGTTCCGAAAGGAATACGGGGCGAAGAATACGGTGGTGTTCCGGTTGCCGGCTCATGTTCCGGAAATGGTACCGCAAAAGCCGCCGGAAATCGGAGATGAGGAAAAGAATTTCTTTTTGTTCTTCGGGCGGATTGACAAATATAAAGGAATCGACACACTTTGTCGTGCATACAGCGCATTGGCGGAAGACCTCAAAGCCAAAACCGGATTGATCATCGCCGGAAAAGGACAGCTATCCGAAGAGGAAAGCCGCTTGATTCAATCCGAATGCCGCATCACGTCGATTATCCGTTTTATCACCGACAGTGAAATGGTGTGGCTTTTCCAAAACGCCGTGTCGGTTATAATGCCTTATACAGAAGCTTCTCAAAGCGGCGTTCTGCCCATTGCATACAAATTCGGTAAGTCGGTTGTGGTTTCCAATCTGCGCGGGCTGACGGAAAATGTGATAGAAGAAAAGACGGGGTATGTGTTCAGATCGGTGGAGGAGTTGTCGGAAATTTTGCGCCGGTTTAACAGTGCGGATTTTTCGGTGTCCGAAACGGCGATATCCGAATACTATCAGAAAAACTTTTTATGGAAGAACAATCTTGAGGTGCTGTTAAAATTATTGTGTGTGAGAATAAGGAATGAATCATAATATGAAAGCAAAGATTGTCCCCAGCGTAAAAAACGGCATTATTGCGTATCCTGCCATCCTTTCACTGGTGTTATATGTTTTTTGTTACCAGTTTGCGTATCCGTTCAGTTCTACGTTTTTTTTGTATATCGCTTTTGCGGGTCTTGTTGTGTGGCTGTTTTTCGGTCAGAAGATATACCTGTCAACGCAGATGTTGCTGATGGGTCTGGTTACGTTGGTTTCGGCGGTGGGAGTCATTTATACAGACAATCCGGCGAAAGGAAACAGAGAGGCAATTCTTACTGCCGTGACGTTTGTTTTCCTCATTGCGCTTGCACAAGACAACACTTTGCTTGGCAAACTGAAGAAAATCGTTTGCGTATGTTCTTTTGTCGTTCTGTTCGGCGTGATGTTTCAATATCTGTTCAGCGATGCGGTCAACAGCCTTTTGGGCAATCTGCTTCGGGCGGACTGCTATGAACACTTGATGTGGTCGTATACTGTGGACGGCGCATATGCGGGCTTTTCCGCCTATACGGCAGATGCTGCGTATTTTGTTGCCGTGCTGTTCGGATTTATGATATTCGGATGGTTGCAGAATCCCGAAATGCCGATTTGGGACAAGGTGTTTCGACTGGTCGTGGGGGGATTGTCGGTTTTCGCCGTGATTTTGACCAGCAAACGAGGCGTGGCGGTTGCTTTATTGATCGCGTTGGTGATGACTTATATGATTTGGAAAAGGGTGTCCGCGAAGACCATGGTCAAAATGATTTTGCTGATTGTCGCGTGCGCAATTGTCCTCTTTTTGGTAAGCCAACAAAATGCAATCGTTCGGGTGTTCATAGAAAGATTTGATAGTGCCGACGGCGACATTACGACGGGAAGAAGCGAAATCTGGAAAAGTGCGATCGAGGCATTTCGGAATGCAATTTTCGGAATGGGAACGGGTTCTGCTTATACGGTATATGATGCGGGATTGCATAATATTTATTTGCAGTTGTTTTATGACCACGGCGTGATAGGTGCTTTGATTTATGTCATGTTTTTCCTCTATAATCTGGTTGGCGCAATCCGGAGAAGAGAGCCTATGTCGATCTATGTACAGTTGCTGATGCTTGTGTATGGAATGTCGGGCAACCCGATATATTCCAATTCTTTCTTTATCATATATGTGATCTTCAGTGTTGTAACGGCGAGAAGAGTGCCGGAACTAACTTCGTATGCGCCCGGAAAGGAACAATTATACCATGAAAGTCGGAATTTTAACTTTTCATAATGCCATAAATTACGGAGCCGTATTGCAGGCATACGCCTTGCAACAGACGGTTTCGGCGTTGGGGGCGGAATGCGAAATTGTCGATTATTCCTGTCCGGCTGTCGAAAAGCAATACAGACGAAAAAAAATGAGCGAATGTGCAAGCTGGAAAGTATATGTAAACGACATTCTCAGTTTGCATCGGTTGGATAAAAAGAAGGATGCTTTCCGGAATTTCCGGCACAAAAATCTGATGCTGTCCGACCGTGTAGAAACCGTTTCAAAAGACCTTTCGGAAAAGTATGATGCGGTTATTGTGGGTAGCGATCAGGTTTTCAACCCGAAAAACACGGACGGTGACAGTGCGTATCTGTTGGATTTCAACGGAAAGGCAAAGAAAATAGCCTATGCTGCAAGCATCGGAAACAATGCTTTTTTGAATCTGTGGCAGGAAAAATACAAGGTCGATTACAAAACTCTGTTGGGCGCGTTCCACTCCATATCTTTTCGGGAAAAGGAAGCAGCCGATTTTGTGACGCAATTGCTCGGACAAACATACCGGACGGTTCTGGATCCTGTGTTGCTGGCAGGCAATCCTCTGTGGAAAAGGTTTGACAGCCCCCCACCGGAAGAAGAATATGTGTTTGTGTATAATTTGGGAAATATTCCGTTGCTGGTGGACTTTGTACGCAATCTGCACAGGAAGACCGGTTTGAAGGTCTGTGTGGTCAACAAAGACATAAAGGGAGATATTTTGTTGCGTAAGTACAGCAACGTTTCTTCTATTTCTCCGGAAGATTTTTTGAGAATGCTGTCCGGGGCAAAATATGTTGTGACGGATTCCTTTCACGGAACGGCGTTTTCTGTTTTGTTTCACAAGAATTTCTATTCGGTGGTGAACCCGGGAAAGGAGAATACAAATTCCCGAATCCGGTGTTTGTTGGCGGAATTGAAACTCGAAGACAGAATCGTCTCTCCGGACGATGATTTGAATTTGGTGGCGGTTCCGAATTTTGAAGAAGTGGACCGGAAGGTTCAGAGTATGAGGGATGAATCGCTGTTGTGGTTGAAAACGGCACTCGGCTTGTGACAGGAGGGCAGAAATGATTATTACCAAAACCCCGTTCCGGATGTCATTTTTCGGCGGCGGAACCGATATGGAAAGCTATTTCAGGGAAAACGGAGGCGCGGTGCTTTCGACAACTTTTGACAAATATTGCTATGTCAATGTGAGACACCTTCCGCGTTTTTTTGACTATACTACCGAGTTGTCTTATTCCAAGACCGAGCGGGTGACGGATATCTCGCAAATTGAGCATCCGGCAATTCGTGAGGCAATGAAATTTTTGGATATGCACGAAATCCGTCTGACGTATGAGGCGGATCTTCCGGCACGATCCGGACTCGGAACCAGCAGCTCCTTTGCGGTCGGAATGTTAAACGCATTTTATGCTTTGAAAGGAAAATATGCAGACAAGAGAAAACTTGCCGATGAAGCCATCTATTTAGAGCGTGTTCTGTGTCGGGAAGCAGGGGGCTGGCAGGATCAGATTGCCGCATCCTTTGGTGGATTCAACCGTATCAACTTCAATGCCGATGGTTATGAGGTATTGCCGGTCATCCTTTCCCCCGAACGGAAAAAACGCTTAAACGACAACCTGTTGATGTTTTTTACGGGGTTTACGAGGTTTTCATCCGACGTTCAGAAAGCAAATCATATAGCGGCGGATGAAAAAAAGAATCAGTTAAGGGAAATGTATCTTTTGGTAAATGAGGCGGAGAATATTCTGACTGACACCGATGCCGATCTTGACGACTTCGGCAGATTGCTGGATCATACCTGGCAGTTGAAAAAACGGACAGGTTCTGCTGTTTCCACCGATAGCATTGACCGGTTCTATCAGGAGGGGATAAAGGCGGGTGCATTGGGAGGCAAACTTTTGGGAGCCGGCGGCGGAGGCTTTCTTGTTTTTTATGTTCAGCCAGAGTATAGAGAGTCCGTTATGAGTGCGATGAAAGATCTTATGTACATACCATTTGAATTTGAGAACGGCGGAACGAGGGTTATACACTACAGTCCGGAGACATATATTCCGAGATGATTTTCTTGCGGAGGTCCTATATGAAAACAGTTATTATGGCAGGGGGAAAAGGAACCCGAATATCCTCTGTTGCAAGCGACATTCCCAAGCCGATGATAAAAATTGACGGTATGCCGGTTTTGGAACATGAAATTATGAGTTTGCGGGATCAGGGGTTTACGGATATTATTCTGACGGTTTCTCATCTCGGAAACATAATTATGGACTATTTCGGAGACGGCAGTAAAATATCTCCGGTTACCGGAAAACCATTCGGTGTCCGGATTGAATATTACTTTGAGGAACAGCCGCTTGGAAATGCGGGTGCTTTGTTCAAAATCAAGGATAAACTGACGGACGATTTTCTGCTGTTGAATGCGGATGCTGTGTTTGATGTGGATTTCAACAGGTTTGTCGAATACCACAAGAGCAAAGGCGGACTTGTCACTCTGTTTACGCATCCGAACAGTCACCCCTACGACAGCGGACTGATTCTCTCGGATGAAAACTATATGGTTACACAGTGGCTTGCCAAAGAGGACCCCCGCCCCGAATATTATTGCAACCGTGTGAATGCCGGTTTGCATATTCTCTCGCCGAGGGTGTTGGAGACGAAGATCGACACGCCGAAAATTGATTTGGACAGGCAACTGCTCAAACCGCTTGCGGGAACCGGAAAGATATTTTGCTATAACAGCCCGGAGTATGTAAAGGATATGGGAACACCGGAACGGTACGAAGCGGTGTGCCGGGATTTCCAAAACGGATTTGTTCGGGCAAGAAATCTCAGGTACAAGCAGAAGGCAATTTTTCTCGACAGAGACGGTACGATTAACAAATATGTCGGATTTTTGCGCAATATCGATGATTTTGAATTGATTGACGGAGTGGCGGAAGCAATCCGTGAAATCAACAGCAGCGGTTATCTTGCCATTGTTGTTACAAACCAACCGGTCATCGCACGCGGCGAGGTGACATGGAAACAGTTACGTGAAATTCATAACAAGATGGAAACACTGTTGGGAACAGGCGGAGCTTATATAGACGGTCTTTATGTGTGTCCGCATCATCCGCACAAAGGATATGCCGGCGAAATTCCGGAACTGAAATACGACTGTGAATGCAGAAAACCAAAACCCGGCTTGTTGTTACGGGCGGCGAAAGATTTTAATATCGATCTGTCCGCTTCCTGGATGATCGGAGACAGCGAAAACGATATTTTAGCCGGAATCGCGGCGGGATGTTCGACCGGTCTGATCGGAAACGAAATTTTCGGTCAGAACAAGACGGGATCTTCTTTGGCGGAGTTGATACTCCAGATTATAAAAACATAATCAATGAGAGGAAGTGCATATTTATGAAAAAGTCGGTAGAGGCGCATATCCGTACCTTATTGCAGCGTTACCCTGAGCTGGAATCGGTCAAGGAAAGCATTGGGGAAGCGTTTGATGTGTTGGCAGAGTGCTATGAAAAGCAGGGAAAACTCCTGGTTGCCGGAAACGGTGGTTCGGCGGCAGACTCCGAGCATATTGTGGGAGAACTTATGAAGAGTTTTGTTTTGGACAGGCGCGTGGAACCGGGTTTTGCAAGCGCATTGCGTTCGGTTGATGCAACGTTGGGAGAGGCACTGTCAAACCATCTTCAGGGTGCGTTGCCGGCGATCGCTCTGGACGGTCATTTGGCACTGACAACTGCGTACATGAATGATTGTGAACCTCTTTTGTGTTTTGCCCAGCAGCTTTACGGTTATGGTAAAACCGGAGATGTTTTCTTGGGAATATCGACTTCCGGAAACAGCAAAAATATTTTGTATGCGGCTGTCACTGCCCGGGCAAAAGGTATGAAGGTGATCGGACTCACCGGTGAAAAAGAAAGCAGACTTTCGGCAATTTCCGATGTCTGCATCCGTGTTCCGCAATCAGAAACCTATAAGGTTCAGGAGCTCCATTTGCCGATTTATCATTGCCTGTGCCTGATGTTGGAAGAACATTTTTTCAGAAACGGGAAAGATGTTCTATAAACGTATGAAAAGGGAATAGTTATGTCCACACCATCAAAAACAAAACGGCTCGCGACCGATACGATACTATTCGGTATCAGTACATTCGGTTCCAAAATTCTTGTGTTTTTATTGACCCCGTTGTATACGGCGGTCTTGCTGACGGAAGAATACGGCATTGCCGATTTAATCAACACAACCGTAAATCTGATTTATCCTGTTCTCACCCTGGCAATCACAGATGCCACCTTGCGGTATGCCCTGGATAAAAATTGTTCTAAAAGAGCGGTGTTCGGAAATTCGATCGTCATCACCGTTCTTTCCGTCTTTTTGCTGCTCGCCTTTTATCCAGTCATCACTGTGATGAACTCGGAAATCTCATTACAGCTTTCTCACTATTGGTGGTATTTTGTCTCTACCTATGCGATGTATAACATTCATTTATGCTTTTCCAATTTTATTAAAGGTTTAGAAAAAACCAAACTGTTTGCCGTTCAGGGAATTGTTCAAACCGTTACGGTGATTGTATGCAACATATACTTTTTGCTTGTTGCCAAAACAGGGCTTCAGGGTTATTTGCTGAGCATCGTCATCGGATTTGCCGTTCCGACCGTGCTGATGTTTTTTGCCGGCGGCATCTATAAACTTCTGTTCCCCTTTGCTTTGGACGGAAAACTTTTAAAGGAAATGCTGAAATACAGTATTCCTATGATCCCTACACTCCTTGCATGGTCTATCAATATGTATATCAACAAATATATGCTTATCGGACTTCTGCCGGCGGGGGAAGGGTTGAGCGCTTCCGGTATTTTCAGTGTTGCAAACAAAATTCCTTCTTTGCTGACTGCGGTATTGTCCATCTTTACGCAGGCGTGGCAATTGTCGGCGATTTCCAATGTGAACGATGCCGATGAATCCGCATATTATACCAAGGTATACGAAAATATGCACATTGTTTCGCTTGTCGGCTGTTTGTTTATTATTCCTCTGTCAAAAATCGTATCGTCGATTTTGTTTGATCCGAGTTACTTTTCCGCGTGGCGGCACATACCGTTTCTCACCTTGTCGGCGTTCTTCTCCTGCTTGTGCGGCTTTTTGGCATCGGCATTCCGTGCTTATAAAAAGACAGGACAGTTGTTTGTATCTGTAGCTGTCGGCGCGGCAGTAAACATCGTCTTAAACTTGGTTTTAATAAAAACAGTCGGTGTGATAGGAGCATCCATCGCGACGGCGGCAAGTTTTTTTGTCACATGGGTGGTCAGAATGTACACCATTCAAAAGCTGGTAAAAGTGAAGATTCGTTTACCGCAAACGATAGCCACCTATATTTTAGCTGTGGTCGGCTGTACGCTGATTGTTTATGAGGTTCCTGGTTCATATATCGTTTATTTGTTGCTATGCGTTGCTATCATCGCACTTAACTATACAGATGTAAAAAACATAACGGTGTCCGCAGCGCAGTTGGTCGGAAAAGTATTAAAAAGAAAATAATGTGAGGGGAAGAATATGAACATTGCAGTTGCCGGAACCGGCTATGTCGGCTTATCAATATCGGTACTTTTGGCACAGCACAATAAAGTAAAAGCGGTTGACATCATTCCGGAAAAGGTGGAATTGATCAACCAAAGAAAATCGCCTATACAGGACGAATATATAGAAAAATATCTTGCGGAAAAAGAACTTGATCTTGTGGCAACGCTTGACGCGGAAAGCGCGTACAAGGACGCAGATTTTGTTATTATCGCCGCGCCGACCAATTATGACAGTCAGAAAAATTTCTTTGACACCTCTGCGGTTGAATCGGTCATCAAACTTGTTATGCAGTACAATCCGAATGCGATCATGGTCATAAAGTCCACAATCCCGGTCGGATTTACAGCAGCGGTCAGAGCAAAGTATGACTGCAATAACATCATTTTCAGTCCGGAGTTTCTCCGCGAATCAAAGGCTCTTTATGACAACCTCTATCCCAGCCGCATTATTGTCGGTACGGATATGAGTGATGAAAGACTTGTCAAAGCCGCAAACGATTTTGCAAAGCTCTTGCAGAAGGGTGCAATCAAAGAGAACATTGATACCCTGATTATGGGTTTCACCGAAGCAGAAGCGGTAAAACTGTTTGCCAATACATATCTCGCCCTGCGTGTTTCCTATTTCAACGAGCTTGACACCTATGCCGAAATGAAAGGACTTGACACCAAGCAAATCATTGAAGGTGTGTGCCTTGATCCGCGTATCGGCAACCACTATAACAACCCGTCCTTCGGTTACGGAGGATACTGTTTGCCGAAAGATACCAAACAGCTGCTTGCCAACTATGCCGATGTGCCGGAAAACCTTATTGAGGCTATTGTGGAATCCAACCGGACGCGTAAAGACTTTATTGCCGACCGTGTACTTCGCATGGCAGATTACTACGGTTATGAAGAGGATAACGCTTACAGCAAAGCAAAGGAAACGCCTGTGACGATCGGTGTGTATCGTCTGACGATGAAATCTAATTCCGATAACTTCCGTCAGTCGTCCATTCAAGGTGTAATGAAGCGCATTAAAGCCAAGGGTGCAACGGTTGTTATTTATGAACCGACATTAAAGGACGGCGAAACTTTTTTCGGCAGCGAGATTGTCAACGATCTTGAAAAATTCAAGGCTATGTGCAATGCCATTATCGCCAACCGATATGACAGCTGCCTTGACGATGTAGCCGACAAAGTTTATACAAGAGACATTTTCAGACGGGATTAATTATAAGAAAGGAAGATCGCCATGAATACAGAAACAAGCAAGGTGATGTTCGCGCTGCTTCGTTTGGCAGTTTGTGGCGGTCGTCTTTCAGGTGAAGAAATTTCACGGTACAGACCGGAAATTTTACCGGAAATCACATCCCTTGCCCAAAAGCATGACGTCATACATTTGATTGTATTTGCACTGAAAAAGAATGGGTTGCTTGATGAGGGCAATAAAAACCTTGAAAGCAAACTGCTCATCGCGATTTATCGCTTAGAAAAGCTCAATTACGAGTTGACAAAGTTGTGTGCGGCACTTGAACAAGCAGAAATCCCGTTTATACCGCTCAAAGGGTCTGTTTTACGGCAGTATTATCCCGAACCGTGGATGCGGACAAGCTGTGATATCGACGTTCTTGTTCACGCAGAAGATCTGCAAAGGACGGTTTCATATCTATCCGACAATCTCGGATACAGACGTGAATCGCAAAATTCTCACGACATTTCTATGTTTACACAAGGTGGCGTACATATTGAAGTGCATTATGATCTCGTGGAAGATGGCAGAGCCAATTCCGCCGCGGAAGTATTAAAGAGGGCTTGGAATGTTGTCGTAAAGCACGACGGGTGTAATTATCAATACGAAATGCCTGATGAAATGTTCTATTTCTATCACATCGCGCACATGGCAAAGCATTTTGTTGAAACAGGCGGCTGTGGTATCCGTCCGTTTCTCGATATATGGGTTCTGAATCACCGAATTGACTTTGACAGAGAGAAGCGGGACAAGCTTCTTTCTGACGGCGGACTCGGCGTTTTTGCAAAGCAGGCAGAGCTTTTATCTGAAGTTTGGTTTGGAAATGCAGAGCATACGGAAATCACAAAGCAAATGGAAGGATATATTCTTCGCGGAGGTGTGTACGGAACAAACACAAACAGGGTTGCTGTACAGCAACAAAAGAAAGGCGGAAAAGTGAGGTATGCGCTTTCCAAAATTTTTATCCCCTATGATGTAATAAAATTTCATTACCCGATTCTCCAAAAGCATAAGTGGCTCACACCGATCATGGAGGTTCGCCGCTGGGGAAAGCTCATTTTCTGCGGGCACTTAAAGCGTACAGTGAACGAACTTAAATATAACAGTACAATTTCAGATGATGCCGCGGCAGAAGCAAAGACTTTATTGAAAAATGTAGGATTATAGAATGGAAGTGTCAGCATGGAAGAAAAAGAACAGCAATTACTGACTTGTTATCATTGCGGCAATACCGGACTTATGCATATTGAGGGCGTGTGTAAAACAAAGTGCGGCGGAGAAGTTCGTGATGCGGACGGCAATATTGTTGACTATGATCCTGTTGAAACAATAGAATGGCGTTTGCTTTCCTGTCCGGTATGCGGTGATGTGACTCTGTATAAAGAGGGAATGAACGAAGAATGCGGCTGCATTGATTTGACCGAGCATTGTTACCCTCAGATAAAGGAATATGGCGATGCCGCTGTTCCCGAATACATTCAAAGAGCATTTGAGGCGGCTTTGAAAGTGAAAAACATTGACGCGCCTTTATGCTTGATTGCGCTCCGCAGAGTTTTGGAAGCAATATGCAAGGAAAAAGGTGCTGACGGCAATGACCTGTCTAAAATGATTAAGGACTTGGTGGACAAAAAGATACTACCTGAAATGCTTGATGATGCGTGTTGGGTAATTCGACAACTTGGCAATTGTGCAGCTCACGCGGACGATATTGACTTTTATAAATATGAGGTTGAGCGCACAACAGAGTTTGTCGGGGCTATCATAGATTATCTGTATATTCTTCCGAGTAAAATCAGCACCTTCAAGTTGAGTGTTGAGAAGAAAATAAAAAGCTAACGCCAAATCAGTGCATTTGGAAAAATCTGTGGTATAACATAAAGACAGACATCGTTCTGCCTTTTTGTCGGCAAACCGAATTGAATTGAAACCAAGGAAAACTGCAAAAATGTGCGAAGAAGATAAAAAAACTGAACCGCCCAAAGACATAGCCGCCGAGCTGTTGAACACTCTCGTCGCAACAAATTGAACACCCACTACGGTGAGGTTGTACATTGACAAAAGACGAAAAGAACGGTATTATAATCATGTTTTAGTCGTAACGGAGGATAGGGAACATAGGAGTGCGACCTGAGCGCTGGATATATGGTTGGCGGGAAGAGTGATGCCATGGACGGGGCGTTTTTCTTTTCGTTGTACGAACGTTACCACTCTTCCCGGAAACACCAATGCTTTAAACTCATGCTAACGAAGTTGGGCGGTCCCGCGCAGAGCCCGACCGACACTCCCTCCCACTTGCACATGAATTCCTTGCAATCGATTATGATTGGATAATTGGTCATGATGATCTCCTTTATTGAATTCATGCTCTTGCGTGTGCCAATATTCTACTGTAAAATCACCAGCTATTCAACCTGTGCGACACGGGTGTTCAACTTGCGCGGTCGCGCTGTTCAGTTTAGCGCGGAATATTCAGTTTTATAAAAAATGAGCGAGTTTCAATTGAAAACAACTAAAAAATGAGCGAGTTTGTGTCGGTAAATGCAATTTTTATGTTTACCTATTCCGAGAATGATCGTACCGCCGAACGTATTTGTAAAGGAGGAATATGTCTCCCAAATGCTGTTTGGAATACCGCCTTGTGCTGCGTTCACTTCAACATTAACCTTTTCGGAAAACTCGAAAATTTCATTCAGATCAATCATTTCAATTCACCTTCTTTTTCAGTTTAATATGTTTTCCGCTTTTTATTCTCGCATCACTCGGCTTCTCGGCATCTTCCGCAATAATCCATGTTGCTCCGGCTTTCTGCGCTCCGACTATGCGACCCTCATTGCAGAGAATCCCTACACGCCGAGATGAAAATCCCGCTTTGCTGCCGTTTCGGAAGCTGACATGTTGGTGTATAATACTCACACAACCAACATGGTTTACGGAGGTTTATATGGATGGAAAAATGATTGCGGAAAAGCGAAAAGAAAAGGGACTGACGCAGGATGCACTCGGAGCGATGCTTGGCATATCGGGGAAAGCAGTCTTGAAATGGGAGCGCGGACTGCCGCAATCGGACGCATCACACATTGGTAAACTCACTGAACTGCTCGGTTTACCGGTTGAGCAGACGGCAGATGAAGCGGATACACGGTTGAAATTTCTTTCAACTGTCAAAAGAGAGGTGCCGCGCATTTTGTCTGTCGGAGTTATGCTTGCCGCCTGCGTCTGCTTCCTGATGGGTACGATTTCAACGGACTCGACCATAGTCGCCTTTGGTTTCTCGGTAGCGGTGTTTTGCTTTGGCACCATGATACGGGAGAAATAAGATTTCCGGACAGATATTTTGCATATTTGCAAAGTGCACAACTGCCGATTGTTAGGTCGGCGGTTGTGCGGTTTCCCTGTGTAGTTTTCTTCAATTCAGTCCAATTCTCTTGGATAAATCCATCAGAACATACACAAGTCGGTAGGGCCTGCGGACAAAATCCTGGACAGAAAGAAAGGAAGGGATTATGTACACAAGGAAGCAAAAGGAAAAGGCAATTGCAATGTATGATACAACGCAATCAATCACAGAAGTCATTCGCCGACTGGGATATCCGATAAACAGAAAAAGCGGAGAAAGACGATACTGTTTTGGCATCTCTTTCTCCGCTATCGTTTTTTTGGCTATTTACAAAATAATCCACTCAACTCTTGTTCTTGTACCGGCTTTTTTAATTATTTGATGGTTTTCCAACTCTTTGATTGAACGATGAACTGTACGAACGGTAACTCCTGTTGCCTCAGAAATTTCTTTTGTAGAAGCATTAACATGAGAAAAAATAAACTCATATACCGATTTTTCCGATTCAGTTAACGTATAGGCGTTGATGACGGTCGCGACATTCGCTGTTGAAGGTATTATTTCAGAGAACGATCCAATATTACTGCTTGCTATTTAAGTATTCCACCAGCTCCGCAACCGTTGTTGCCGGATTGCTTTGTCTGGAAATGATTTCTGTGTGTTCTTCTTTCAATACCGATACTCGGTTTTTAGCTCTTTCTATCGCAAGAGCTTGCAGCGGTTTGAGCTGATCATACACATTTTTGTTTTTCTCATACTGCTCCAAGCGCCCTTTCTGCTTCAAAAGCTTGATTGCTGCATCGCAATTTTCAACCGGTGTAATCTGATTATTGAAGTGTAACAAGAACCAAACCTCAAAAGACGGATTGGAAAAGGCTAATTTATATCCCTCTTTTATAGCAACCTGTTTTGCTTTCGCAAGCATTTGATTTGTGTTATCGTCGCAGTCAAACACGCACCAAATAATGTCGCCTTCATCGGGATAATACGGATTCATTGCAATGGTTGATCTTGCTTTCTGAACAAGCTTGTCAGCAGATTTATACTGTGACGGAATAGGAACAATATCTATGTGACACTCTCTGCTGCGAAATTTCTTGAAATAGCGAATTTCGGTTTCTGAGCCTTCGCAAATCAGATACACAACGGGATTTCTTTTTCGACTGCCGAAACTCCTGCGTTCTACCTCTTTGATTCTTCCCATATCAGATACCTCCTCCGACAAACGGAATTGCCCCGTATCGTCCTTGCAGGTATCCTCGTGCGATATTTTCTTCCTTTCTCGGAGAAAATTCAGTAAGGGCATAAATATCGGTTCCCATTGTTTTTTCGTTTTTCTCTGCAAACCAAATCTGATCGCGACGCAAAAGTTTCAAATCAAGTAAGCCTGTATCGTGCGTGGTAAATATCAACTGTGCGTGCTTATCATTTATTGTCTGATCCTGAAACATTTCAATCAGATGTCTGGTTAAAAGCGGATGCATACTTGACTCTATTTCATCTACTACAAGCACAGCTCCGGCTTCAAGTGATTCAATCCAAGAACCGATTCGTGAAAAGAATCGCTGTGTTCCCATTGATTCCTGTCCCAACAGCAAAGAATACTGTTTTTTGCTCCCGTCCGCTTTTTCCAATTGGTGGACCGTTGCTATCGTCGGCTTTTCTTTTGTTCCCGACAATACCACATCACAGATGCCCAAATCAGCAAACATCATTTCTTCCAAAACACGGTTCTTGTTATCTCCACCCTTACGAATGGCATCAAGTGTAGTGTTGTTAGATACCCCTGTTGCAATAAGTCCGCGCAAATATCTTTGAAACCAAAGATATGCCTTTTCCGTCTGCGGACAATTCCACTCGTTTGAGCTTGTAAGATATAGGCGATTTTCAGAGGTGCGTCCGGCAAGCGTTAATTGCTCTTGAATACTCTCACGAAACTCGTATTTATCATTATCCCTCGAAAAGACAAGCGCCTCTCTGCCATTGGGCCAATGATAAAGATACTCGCTTATGATCCTGTCTCTATTGAAGGAATAACCGTAAGCATATTTTGTTCCCTCATAATAATAGATAATTTCAAAATCTGTCGGTCTTTCATCTTTATCATCTGTAAAGGCAAACGGTTCCCACGGAAGTTCCGCACCTTTCAACGGTTTTGCGTATTCACCGCATACCATATCACGCATTAAAAGCAAAGCTTGAATCATATTACTTTTGCCCGCGGCATTTGCACCGTAAATCGCCATAACAGGGACAAGTTCTTTTTTTCCATCCGGGCTGATCAAGCACTCTTTTAACGATTTATCAGCAGTTGCTTTCATGCTGATAACTGCTTTTTCCTTTATGGAACGATGGTTCGTTACTGAAAATTGCAACAGCATTATCGTGTCCTCCCACAATAAAAATCCTACTGTATATTATACAGTGCAAAGTCGGCTTTGTCAAGATTTATTCCTATTATTTGCAGAACATTTGTAAATAATACGTGTAAATTCATTTTTCTAAGTTTTAAAATAAAAAACGAGGTATGGGACAATGCTCATCACATCGCCCATACCCAAACTGTTTACGGCAAATCGCGCTCGCTTTTCTTTTCCTTATCCTCTTTTCTTGTGCCCGAAATCAAAAGCTGCTGTTTTTCTTTCAATCTTTCAAGAAGCGATATTTTATCTTTACCCGACTTTGCCTCTTTCGGTGTCTCAGTGTTATTGCGCTTGCCGTCGATCATGTTATAATTTTGTTTCGCAGAAATCTCCACTGCACACAAGTACTCGCCGTTCTCCAAGTGTTTCATCCAATCTTCTTCGATACCGAACAGCCGTGCTCTCGACCTCGATTCAGGCGACGCTTGCGGGGCGATTCGGCACATCGGAATACGGACTCTCCAAGAGAGCGGGGACTTTTTTACAGCCCCTTTCCCTATGTAGTTTTCTTCAATTCAGTCCAATTCTCTTGGATAAATCCATCAGAGCATACAAGAATCGAGCAACGGGTGTCAATGTTGTCAGCGTCGGGTCGCCCTCGCGTATTCTCATTGTACGGCGTATCTCTTTGGGAATGACAACCCTGCCGAGATCATCTATGCGCCGCACGATTCCTGTTGCTTTCATTTATATAAATCCTCCAAATTTTCATTTTACAAGAATATTTTGTGGTGATAACAACTATATTGTTTGCGCTTTTGGGGGATTTATGCAATAGTTTTGGTTTTCGCTTGGGTTTATTTATTATGGTTTGTATATAAAATAGGTATAAGTGCGGGTAGCATTCAAAAATCGACAAATCAAGAAAGAAGCGAAATGGAGGCTTCCGAAACGGAAATGCGCAGTAAAAATGATGACGAACCGCTTTGCGGTTCGTCATCATTTCTATTTTATTGACTGCACATAACGGCAGGTTTGCCGCAGTTTATTTTTGTTTTTTGAGTGTTTCGAGAGAAGTTCTGTTGATTTTCAGCTTTAAAAGGCAGTACGGGCATCTGAGGTGCCCCTGAGTCAGCAAC
This sequence comes from uncultured Ruminococcus sp., assembly GCA_905202255.1. Lineage (GTDB taxonomy): Bacteria > Bacillota > Clostridia > Oscillospirales > CAG-272 > Apopatosoma. The sequence goes on along the minus strand of CAJKRH010000001.1, from coordinate 48,134 downwards.
TCCGTGATGGTTATCGGAATAAGCTTGCCGCAGTGCGGGCAGGCGATGCCGGGTGTTCTTGACGATATACCGCCGCAGACTGTGTTCAGTTCTTCATCTGTGAGTGTATATTCTTTTGTTTCGTTATTTTGATTATTCATATTTAATCTCCGTTCTGTTAAATTAAAATCATTACATATTTGTGCTGTAAGCGGGCAGAGCCGCCGCGATTTTTTCGGCGTAGCCCTTTTCCCAGAAAAGACATTTGGAGGGGTCGATTCCGAGTTTATCACCCGTAATTGCGAGCGCAACCGCACGGCAACCGCCGTTGCACTGTTCAAAATGCGTACACTTGCCGCATTTTTCGTTTTTCTCGCGCAGAGTGCCTATAGTCGTGCAGACTTCATCGAGATATTTGCCGCCCGAGAGCATATCGCGAAGCGGCGTCTTTTTCAGATTGCCGAGAAAATCGCCGTGCTGTTCATAATAGCCCGACATCTGATGGCAGGGATAGAGATTGCCGTTTGCCGCCACAGCTATCATTCCGCGATTTCCCTTGCATACGGGCGCACTGTCGCGATATTTGCCTGTGCATGAGGCGACGGCGGCGAGAGTATAGAAATTATGCATCGGATAGAGCGTTCCGAACTGCCATACGGTCAGATTCATGCGGTGGTTGCCTGCCGCGTATTCCTGCCAGAGCGCGAGCGCTTCATCGAAATATTCTTCGAATGTAAGGCAGGCATCGCCTGCATTCTGCACCCACCTCGGTGCTTCTGTCGTGCGTATTATGCGCATTTCATCAACGCCCATCGAATCGAGCACCTTTGCCGTTTCGAGCATACTGCTGTGATTGCGGCGGTTCATATTTGTCTGCACTTTGACGCGAAATCCCAATTCATGGCAGAGCGATATCGCATGCAGTGCCGTTTCCTCGGCGCCCTTGTGATTACGCATCCAATCATGATAACCGATGCCGTCAAAAGATATTTTCATAAGCGGCATGCATCCGAGCGCCTTCATGCGCAGGAGTGTCTGCCGATTTATGAAATAACCGTTTGTATTCAGCTCCTCGACATACATTCCGCGCGAGTAAATGCCTTCGAGTATATCGAAAAAGTTTTTATGGAGCATCGGTTCGCCGCCTGTTATCGTAAAGGCATTGACGCCGCAATCGCGTGCCTCATCGAGCAAATGCTCTGCCTCCTCCATGCTCCATTCGCTCATGAGCGGAGCATTGTCGGCGGCATTGAAGCAATGAATGCAATTGTAGTTGCATTTGCCTGTTATCATCCAGTTCATGGCAGGGAAGTATCTGTTGTCGCAAAAGCGCGCCCTGTTCCAATCGGAGAGACTTTCGCCGTTTTTCGCTTCGCGGATGAAGCCTTTTCCCATCAAATCGCGCGCGAGGGCGCTTTCCTCTGCCGACGGCAGCTCGGTTTTCCCGTCGCATGACGACAGAAATTCAAATTCTTCTTTTTTCAGCCCGATTGCATTCCGCTCTCCTTTTATGTAATAGGCATAAGGCACAAGCTGCCATGAGCGCAGAGCAATATTCGGATTCAATATATATTGCATTGCTTTCTCCGTTTGAAGGTCGGTCGTTTTTGTGCTTTTACAAATCTCGGCGCGGTATAAATCAGCCGTGCCGAGATATTTTCAGAATGATGAGAAATTTAAATCTCAGCTGCGCGATATATCAGCCCTTTTTGCTGTTAGCGGGATGATAGCACTCGCGGGGCTCTGCCGCTTCAGCCGCTCTTATTATCAGCTCTATGAGAGTTGTCCAAAGGGAACCGCTGATAGCGTTAGGGTCAACGCCCCAGTATCTGCATCTGCAGCATGTGCCTTTTATGCCATAGGTGGACTGTCCGTCTGCATAATGCTTGCATTTATAGCCGCTGGTGGTCTTAAGGCGTCCGCCATCAGAGTAGCATCCGCCGCCTGCCACATTGTCGAGTTCTTCGTCGGAGAGCTCGCCGAGCGCCGGATGAAGCCTGTCGAAATATTCATTTGCGATTTCTTCTGTGATGTCTATGCCGTTTTCTTTTGCGAGAGCGGCAAGCTCTTCGGCGGATTTCGCCGCTCTTGCCTTTGCGATAAGTTCACTGTTCATTTTTTAACTCCTGTTATATGTAAATTTTAAATCTGTATTCCGCGGGTGCAATCAGCCTTTTCTGTTATTCGGATTGAGGCATCTGACAGGGCGTCCCAGTTCTTCATAACCGTTTCTGTCGCGCTGATCCCAATATTTGCATGCACAGCAGGTGCCATTTATTCCTGCCGCGCCTTTTTCGAAATATTTGCATTTGTAACCGATAGTGGTCATGAGATAACCGTCGCTCGCGTAGCATGCGCCGCCCGATACATTGTCAAGTTCCTCGTCGGAGAGCTCGCCCGATGCCGGATGAAGCTGACCCCAATATGTATTTGCGCTTTCTTCCGTCATTTCCATGCCGTTTTCTTTTGCGAGAGCCATGAGCTCTTCGACTGATTTTGCTTCTTTTGCTTTTGCCATGATTTCATTATTTATTGCCATGATATTTCTCCTTTATAAGTTATCTTTAAATATGTCGGATTGAATTTTGTTCAGCTCTGTAATATCATCTTTTTATATTATTTCTTCATGTTGGCTTGGTTGTTGCAGAGCCACAGACCTTTTTCATATGAGCAGTAATGGCAGGAGTGGCAATACGCGGCAATCTTGCATGTATTGCAACATGCCAACGGTCCTTGTATACTGCACTGTGAGCCGTCGTCCTTGCAGCGCCATTCATCGCAGTAGTGCATTAAGGAAATAACAAGCCTGTCGCCATTGTAGCATCCGCCGCCCGATACATTGTCAAGCTCATCGTCGGAGAGTTCGCCTGTTTTGGGATTCAGCAGGTCGAAATAAGCTTTTGCGCTCTCTTCGGTAATTTCTTCGCCGCTTTCCTTTGCCAGAGCCATGAGCTCCTCGGCGGTTTTTGCTTCTTTTGCCTTTGCGATGAGTTCATTGTTCATTTTCATGGTTGTACTCTCCTTTGTATTTTTATTTTTTGTTTGCTGTGATAGGGTTGCTTTAAGCCGCATCAAAGCAAATTCTTGCCGGCTCAGATGCTTTTGCAAAGCCGTATTTCGCACTTCCCCTTTATGCGCGGCTTATTTTCGAGGAGGAAATTCGACGCGTTTGTGAAGCGAGATACCTCCTGCGACCTGCTCAAGCTCATCATCGGAGAGCGGCAGCTTGGCAAAAAGCTCCTCTGCCTGCGCCATTGTCAGCGCGATGTTTTTGCCCTCAAGGAGCGTTTTCAGCTCCTCGGCGCTCTTTGCGCCTCTTACTTCTTCGAGTGTTTTTCTTTCGATTTTCATTGTTTATTCTTCCTTTCGTTAATTTGCGGCGGATGTATGAAAAGCCCGTCCGCCCGAAGCTTTTTTGACTTTTACTATCTGCTTATCCGCGCCCGCAGGTCGTGCAGTGCGCTTTTGTGCAGTATCTTCACATATGCATAAGAGATTCCCATGCGGTCGGCGATTTCTTTCAGAGTCATTTCCTTGTAGTATCTGAATATTATCAGCGCGCGGGAGCGTTCGTCAAGCTCCGTGAGCGCCCTGCCGAGCTCGTGCAGAGATTCCTTTTTCAGAAATTCGTCCTCTTCAAGGTCGCCGCAGGAAAAATCTTCGGGCAGTTCCTCTTCGCTTTTGTTCGAGCGGAAATAGTCGATTACGGTATTTCGCGTAACGGTGTAAATCCATGTCGAGAGGGAAGCACGCTCTCCGTCGTATGATGAATATTTTTCGTATACCTTCAGAAATATCTCGCTGATAATATCCTCGGCGTCGTGTCTGTTTTGCAGTTTCCCGAAAACATAGCCGGCAACTTTTTCGCGGTATTCTGTGTAAAGCTCTTCTTTTTCCGCCATCGAAATCATAGTGCACCGTCCTCGCGGTCTTCGCGTTTACTCTCCGGTGTCGCTTCTCCCGCGGCGCTGACCTGCGAAAGCATATCGTCCGATATTTCGGAGTCGAAAGCTCCCTCGGCTTCGTCTATAAGCACTTTCAGCACAGGGTCGTTTTCAAAGCGCTGATAGTCAAAAAGTGCGAAAAGTTCTTTTTCACTTGCAGAAAAGGTCTTTTTCTGTTGATTGGTTTTTCTTCTTATCACTTTCTTTCTCCCTTCTGCTTATTTATACGGAGTAAAAATGAAAAAGGCTAATGAAATTTCAAAATTTTTTATATTTTTTCAAAATTCGCCTTTACTGCGCTCCGTCAAGGCGCTGGCGCGCCACAAGCTCGGCGAAAAATCCGTTCTTTGCGATAAGTTCGTCATATTTGCCGTCCTCGATTATCTTGCCGTGGTCGAGAACGATTATCCTGTCGCACTGCTTTATCGTGGAGAGGCGGTGCGCGATGATGATGCGGGTGCATTTGAGTGCGTCAAGCGACTCGGAAACCTTTTTCTGCGTCATGTTGTCGAGTGCGCTTGTCGCCTCGTCAAACATGAGTATCTTCGGCTTCGGTGCGACGGCGCGCGCAATCATCAGTCTCTGCCGCTGACCGCCCGATATGCCGCCCGAACCCTCGGAAATGATGGTATTCATGCCCATCGGCATCATTCTTATATCGTCGGCGATGCCCGCAAGCTCCGCCGCTTCCCATGCCTCATCCTGCGAGAGCCACGGCGCGGAAATGACGATATTTGAGTAGATATCGCCCTGGAAAAGCTTGCCGTTCTGCATGACGACGCCGACTCTGCGGCGCAGGGAACGCAGGTCGATGCGTTCGAGGTCCTTGCCGTCGTAGTATATGGCGCCTTTCTGCGGATGCTCAAAGCCGAGCAGCAGACGCATGAGAGTTGATTTTCCGCAGCCGGTCTTGCCGACTATCGCGACATACTGCCCGGGGCGTATTTTGAGCGAGAGATTGTCGATGATGAGCGGCATGTTTTCGGAATATCTGAAAGAGACATTGTTCATTTCTATTCCGCCCGAGAGGCGTGTGAGCACCTGCTTGCCGTCCGAAACCTCCGGAACGGCGTCAAAAAACGGCTGTACCATTGTCAGCATCGGCTTTATCTGCGCGACATTCAGAGCGATTCCCGCAAGAGCGCTGAAAGCGCCCGAAACCATGCCGTAGGCGGTAGTGAAAGCGTAGTAATCGGCGACGGAAATGCCGGATTTCACCGCCATGCTGTACATCACGATGGTTCCGACCAGACTGATGGCGAGCGCGATGACGGAATTGAGCTCGATGAATGCGGGAGGACCGTATTCAAGTTTCGCGCTCTGGGCATAGAGATTGCCCCATCTCGCAAAGGCACGCTTCTCGGCGCCCGCAAGCTTTATTTTCTGTATTCCCGTGATGAGCGAATATGTCATGCCGCTTTCCTTGCCGGAGAGCTCCATCTGGCGCGTGCTCAGGTTCATCTGGACAAGCGACGAGACGACGGAAAATACGACTGTCGCCAGTATGATAAGCAGTGCAGGCACGACAAGCATCGGAGCATAGGCGAATATCTGCGATATGTAGACGAGAGAAAACACCGAGGTCAGTCCCGTTGAGAGCACGGTGGAGGCGAGCATCTTGCAGAGCGCGCCGATCTGCGATGCGCGGCTCGAAAGCTCACCTGAGCTGTATTGCTTGAAAAAGTCTGCGGGAAGCGACATGATACGCATCATCGTAGCCGCCTCTATGGAGATATTCAGCTTTGTCTCAATCCGCGCCGTGACCATATTCTTCACGGCGGAGATGAGCAGGGTGCTCACCGAGACGGAAACCGAGAAAAACGCTATCGCGATAAGCAGGCGGACATTGCCCGAGAGCAGTACGCGGTCAAAAAGCAGTTTCGTAATCAGCGGCGATATCATGCCGATGAGCGATAGCGCGAGAGTCGCCAGCCCTATCATCACATAGTCGGAGACGGAAAGCGTCCGAGCGATATACGCGGCAAGCGAGGGGAGACTTATCTTTTTCAGCGGAAACGGCTTATAGAAAGCGATAGCTTCCTCCTCGAAAAGATGCTGATTTTTGCGGTTTATGCGGCGGCGCTTGCCGGTTTCCCAGTCAAAATAACTGTAGCCCGAAAGCCCTGTGGGAATGAGCGCGACGACTCTGCCGCTTTCCGCGAGCACGCCGAGCATGGCTCCCGCGGCATCGCGGTACCAGCCCTCCTCGAGTTTTACCGTGCGCCGCATAATGCCGTAGGGGCGCATCAGATATTCGAGCTGCTCGTTCATATCGGAGATTCCGTCGGGAACCTCACGGCTTTTTACATGGTAATATTTCAGTATTTCATCAATGGCATTCTTTGTGACGGTGCGGTCATTATTTAAGGAAGCCTCTATTTTTTTTCCGGTTATGGCAGACGCCATATTGGCAAACGCTTCGGCAAAAGCGTCATCGTCGTTTCGTTTACGGTCTTTTATCTGTTCGTCAAACCAACCCATATTCTGTCTGCCTCCTTATTCGTTTGCTACAAGCTGCGTATACGCGCCGCCGTTTTTCATCAGCTCCTCGTGGGTGCCGCGCTCGACGACGATGCCGCGGTCGAGAACGATTATCTCGTCGCAGTCGCGTATTGTGGAAAGGCGGTGCGCCACCACTATGCAGGTGATGCCGCGGTCCTTGATGGATTTCACAACATCGTATTCCGTTTTGGCATCGAGTGCACTCGTCGCCTCATCGAGAATGATTATCGTCGGGTCCTGCGCGAGCACGCGCGCTATTTCCATGCGCTGACGCTGACCGCCCGAGAAGTCCTTGCCGCCCTCTGTCAGCTTATACTGATAGCCGCCGTCGCGCTGCATGATGTCCTCATGAAGCTGCGCGTCGCGCGCCGCCATTATCATTTCGAAATCCTCTATCGAATTGTCCCACATTTTTATATTGTTTGCTATGGTGTCCTCAAAGAGGATGATATCCTGGTCGACTACGGCAAGAGAGCCTGTAAAGACGCTTCGGTCTATCTCGGAAATCGGCTTGCCGTCAAAAAGTATTTCGCCGCTCCAAGGCTTGTAAAGCCCCGAGATAAGCTTTGAGAGTGTGGATTTGCCGCATCCGGAGGGACCGACGAAAGCCACGCGGCTGCCCGGACGGAGCGTCATGCTGAAATCTTTTATCAGCGGGTCGGCAAGGCGCGAATAGCCGAATGTCACATTTTTCAGCTCGATATTGCCCGAGAGCTTGTCATATTCGGCATTTTCATCCGCCGCCGCATCAAGGACAGTGTCCGTCGGATATTTCATAACATCCTCGATGCGCTCCATGACCGTGCGCATCTCCTGGAGTGACTGACCTGCGGAGATAAGCGTCATCGCAGGAGAGACGAATGAGGAGAGGAAGCCCTGAAAAGCCATTATCATACCGACGGTGAATTCTCCTTTCATGGCGAGAAAAACACCTGTCATCAGCACGGCTGTGCCGCATACAGAGCTTATGAGCTGAGGAAGCAGACCGAGAATCTGATTCATGCGCTGAAAACGCACCTGATTTGTATTGACGCTCGCCTGATAGCCAGCCCATTTTTCGAAAAATCCGTTTTCGGCGCCGCTCGCTTTGATGGTTTCTATCATTTCTATGCCCGCGACGGTTGTTCCCGCAAGCTTGCCCGCATCACGCATCTGAACGCGCGTGATGTTTATGCGCTTTTTTGATATCACTCGTGACAGAATCAGGTTTGCAAGCACCGAGGAGAGCCCGATGAGAGTCAGAAGCACGCTGTAGCGGAGCATGACAACGAGGTAAAATACCATCATCAGCGCATTGAGCGCGAGCGGCGCGAAGGTGTTTACAAGCTGCTCCGCTATTGTCGAGTTTGAAAACTGCCTGCCCTGTATATCGCCTGCCATGCGCTGAGAGAAAAACTCCATCGGCATGCGGAGCACTTTCCACATAAATTCCGTATTGCCGACCATGGCGAGCTTGCCGTTGATTTTCAGCGAATAGACCGCCTGAACCCATGCGACTATCAGCTGTATCAGGCTGATGCCCGCGAGCGCGAGCGTAAACGGCATGAGCCAATCGGGATTTTCTCCCGTCAGCAGTCGGTCGAGAAAAACGCGTGAAAATGCGGGCGTTATAATGCCGAACAGGGAAGTAATAATCGTCGTCAGTGTGACAAAAGCTATAGCCGTTCCCGCGCCTTTCAGCCGCTTTTTCGCATAGCTTATCATGGACTGCGGCTTGCCGCCGGGAATGAAATTTTCGTCCGGCTCAAAGAAAAGGCATATTCCCGTAAAGGATTCGTCAAAGGTTTTCATCGAAACCGTATATGTACCTTTCGCGGGGTCGTTCAGCACCGCCTTGTTTCCGCGGAAGCCGTCGAGCACGACGAAATGGTTGAAATTCCAGTGGATGATGCAGGGGAATTTGCCCTCCTTGCGAAGCATTTCGGGCTCATAGCGATATCCCTTTGCCGTGAGACCATAACTGCGGGCGGCGCGCAGGACATTTCTTGCATTCGAGCCGTCGCGCGAAACGCCGCAGTCGAGGCGAACCTGCTCGAGCGGTATCCACTTACCATAGTAGGCGAGAATCATCGCAAGGCTTGCGGCGCCGCATTCGAGCGCCTCCATCTGCATCACGACGGGAACTTTCGCCACCCCTTTTGTCACGGGGGATTTGATTTTTTTATTTTCCTTCATTCTGCGCACCTCAGCCGAGTACAAAGTCGAGCGGTCTTACGCGCTCGAGAATTATCGAGACGCTGTAGGTGCCGTTTTGCAGGTCGGGCGCGTCTACGACGACGGCATAAGCCCAGTCGCCCTCCGCAAGCCCCGCGAGATGTATCAGATAGGAGCCTGTGCTTTCGTCAAGGCGCGTCGGCTCCGACGCAACGGACGAAACGGTATATTCGTTTTCGCCTACCGTCACGCTCATGCCGGACTGTACCTTTTCAAAATCGGCTTCGCCTATATAGCATACGAGCTTCCCGTCCTCGCATATGCCGCCTGTCTGCAGCTTTGTGTCGAGCTGTCCGTATATTCCCCACACGCACACGCCGATAAGAAGCACGATGACTGCGGCGAGAATCATCCATACGCTCGGGTTTGCGACGCGGATGTAATCGTTCATCTGCTCGGGAGACGAGATTTTATCCATGCTTTTCCGGCGAAAAATACTGCTGTTCATATTTCTACCTCTCTGAAGTTTGATTTATAAATGAATAAGCTCACATATTCTTTTTTATGCGGAGGATATTCTTCCCGTCCCTGTATTCGTAGGAAATCTCGTCCATGGTCTTTTTCACCATGAAAACTCCGAGTCCGCCGATGGCGCGTTCCTCTGCGGAAAGCGTGATATCGGGGTCGTCCTTTTTCAGCGGGTCATACGGCACGCCGTGATCTATGAATGTGATAACCACGGAGATAGGCTCCTCCGTGACCTCGACGCGAACCGTTGCGGGACCCGTCTCGGGATTATATGCATAGTGCGCTATATTGCCGAAAAGCTCGTCTATCGCGATGTCTATCTGCATCTGCGCTTTCATCGGGCATTCGATTTCCTCAAGCTGTTCGTTGACAAAATCGGTCACTTTTTCTATATTTTCTATGGTTGCGGGAAGAGTAAGTTCTTTCATTTTGCGTCACCTCCGTTATATTTCAGATAAAGCATCGTAATATCGTCAAATTGAGGGGCATCTCCGACAAAAGCGTCTATATCGGCTTTCACGGCGCGGCATATCTCTTCACCTGTGAGATCGCCCATGCTGTTCAGCAGAGCGAGAAGCCGCTCCTCGCCGTAAAGATTGTTTTCGCTGTCCGTGGCTTCCGTCACGCCGTCGGTATAGAGATATATTTCGTCGCCGGGTGCGAGCGTAAATTCGTTTTTGCGGTATTTCATACCCTCCATGCCGGCAAGAATGAAGCCGGGCTTGGATTTCATATATTCAAAGCCGCCGCCTGCATGCCGCACAAGAGGGGGATTGTGCCCTGCATTTGCAAATTCCACCTTGCCTGTCACTATATCGAGTTCGCCCATCCATGCCGTGACGAACATTCCCGCTTCGTTGGATTCGCAGAGTTTTTCGTTTGCCGTGGTGAATACTTCATCCACAGGCTTGCCGGCTTCGGCATAGCCTTTGATTATGGTTTTCGCCGTCATCATGAACATGGCGGCGGGGATTCCCTTGCCGGAAACATCGGCGATGAGGAAGCCGAGTTTGTTTTCGCCTACGAAATAGAAATCGTAGAAGTCGCCGCCGACCTCCTTTGCCGTGTCCATCGTGGCGTATATGTCAAATTCGCTGTGCCCGGGATAAGGCGGGAATACCGAAGGAATCGCCGAATGCTGAATCGACCTTGCAAATTCGAGTTCGCGGTCGATACGCGCCGCCGCCTCCGCGATATAGCGCTTGAGCGTGACGACGGTCGAATTTATATCGTCGGAGAGCGAGGCAAATTCCTCGTTTGTTCTGACATTGACGACCGTGTCGAGATTGCCGCCCGTTATCATGGCAAGCGACCGGTTTATCTTGACCATGTTGTCCACCACAAGCTTCTTTATGAGAAAGTAGACAACTATGAAGAGCATGCCGAAAACGACAAATTCCATGAATACCGTGATATACACGGAGATATCGCGGGAGAACATCGCTTCGCTCTGCGGCATGACGGCTACGATATAGTAGCCCTCGGAAATGATATACGAGCAGAATGCCGGCTCACCGTAGGCGACAGCCTCGAAAGTTTTATCTTCGGGCATGGTGTCGCGGTCGATATATATTCCCGTGACATAGAGGTTTAAGCCCTCGTTGCCGTGTCTGTCGCTGACGATATTCCAGTCCTCTCCGACGATGATGAGCGCTCCGCTCTCGCCGATATGGCGGTTCCGCGTGACGCCGATGACGACATCGTCGATATCCCTCTGGAAGCGCTCCGCATCGTATGCGACCTGAATAAAGCCGCCGTCGGCAAGCGCTACGCCCGCGTATTTGCGCGAGATGGTCGGGTCGGATGAGGTGGGCTGATAGCTCTGGACATATTCTTTCGTCTCTCCGTCGAGGAGAACGAGAAATTCCGCCGACTGCTCGCCGCCGCGCATATCGTAATTCAGAAAGCTGTCATATGTCGAAACGGTTATGATTCCGTCACTGTTTATTATATTGATTTCCGCGATATCGTATTCTTTTCCGAGCATTTTGAGCAGTTTTGCGTTCGCTCTGTCGGATGAATCTATGCGCGAGGCAATTTCTCGTGTGATTTCAAGGAGATTCTTGTTTGAAGCCTCGAGGATATCCTCGCGGACATCTTCGATATTGAGCCTGATAAGCTCGTTTGCGTCGTTTTTCGCAAGCTCCGTCTGAAGCGCCCATGTGAATACCGTCGTCATGAGGAAGCCTGCGGTCACGCATATGAGAAGCCATCGCTGAAAGGACTGCGAGATATTTTTCAGATTGTGCCGCGTGCTTTTGCGCTCTTTTTCCGAGAGGAGCGACAGCAGGGCGCCCGCGAGCATTACGGAAAGACCGTTTACCGCTATCATCGGGAGCGAGCATGCGCGCACGAATGAAAATGCGGTGTGCACATCCGACATATTCGTCAGGAATATCATCAGCATATGTATGACTTCCGTTATGATTGCGGTCGCGAGGCAGTAGTGCCATCTCGGCTTCTTGTTGTCAAACATATATTTGCGCAGAACAGCCGCGAAAACGCCTGCGAGAACAGTCGAAATACTGCAGGCAAGGCGCGTATATTCGCCCGCGCCCCAGAAAACGGCAAACCAGCGCTCAACTCCGCCGATGACGCCCGCTATGATTCCCGCGGGAGCGCCGAAGAGAAGCCCTGCACAGATTGGCGAAGCGTCGCGGGCGTTTATGACCGCGCCCTCGATTTTGACGCCGCATTCCGTGCCCATGATTGCCAGCGCGCCGAACATGATTCCTATCAGTATCTGCTTTGCCATATACGGCATTTTACGCGCGGCTTTTGTCCGCTCAGCCATATAGACGAGCGCCGACAATACCACGGGGCAAAGCGATACGAGAAAAAGCCAAAGATAAGTTTTCATATTTTACCGCTCATTCTATCGTGAGAATTTCCGAAAAGCCCGTTATCTCAAAGATTTCCATGACATCCGCATTCACGCCCGTCAGTTTCATTTCGCCCTGACGGTTCATGACTTTCTGCGCGGCGAGCAGAACGCGAAGCCCTGCGGACGAGATATATTCCACCTCGCCAAAGTCGAAAACGAGTGCTTTTACTCCGTCTATCGACTGCTTGAGTTCCGCTTCGAGTTTCGGAGCCGTTGTCGTGTCGAGACGCCCCGAGAGTTTGATTGACAGCTTTTCGCCGTCGCGTACCTTGCTTATTTCCATATCATCATATCCTTTCAGAAATAAAATTTTTCGTTTTTGTTTTGCGCCCGATTCGGCGCGGCAGTGTGTTTATTATGTATCGCACGCGATTATATATAAAAATAAACATTTATTTACTATTATATCATAGCCGGAAAGAAAAAACAATAGAAAAATACACATTTTGCGAAAAATATGGCTTACGGATGCGATTTTTGCCGCGGAGCCGTCTTGCCGCAAAAAAAAGCTCCGGCGACCGCTTTAACTTTGCGCGGTACTGTGCCGAAGCTTTTTTGCAAAATATTCCGTCAGAGCGGGACTTACGGCTTTTTTCGGCCGAGTCCTTCGAAAAAATCCTCATATTCGCAACCGTATATTTCCTTGAGTTCAATGAGCACGCTGATGCGGACATTCAGCTCGCCGGATTCGTATTTGGCATAGCAACTGCGGGCGATATCGCAGCCGCGGAGCTGGAGTATAGCGCAGAGCTTTTCCTGCGAGATATTGTGGCTGTCGCGAAGCGCACGCAGATTATCGCCTATTCTTCTGTCTCTTCGTAATTTCTGCTCCATATCATCACCTTTTTTAATTATTTGACCAGTATCGGTTGCAACCGATATTATTTTGTGCTATAATTATCGTAAATATTGACCGCGATACTGGTCAAAAGTCGAAAAAAGGAGAATTTTATGAAAATTTGTTGCATTACGGGGCATCGACCGCATAAATTTCCTTTTGATTATACGGACAGAAGCGGGGAAGCATACAGAAAATATGCAGACGGGCTTTGCCGCGCGGCAGAGGAGCTTGCCCGCGAGGGCTACGGGCTTTTCCTCTCGGGCATGGCGGAGGGTGCTGACAGCGATTTCTTTCTCGCGGTTATGCGGGCAAAAGAAAAGCTCGGCGAGCGCGGAGAGGCGATAGCCTTCGAGGCGGTTTTTCCTTACCCGAATAAAAAATCCGGGATATTCGAAACGGAATATCCCGGGGTGAAAACTACGGTATTTTCGCCGCGCTTTGACAGGTCGTGCTATCAGCGGCGAAACGAATATATGGTTGATAAATCCGACCTCGTGCTTGCCGTATGGAACGGCGAGAGGGCGGGCGGAACATGGAATACGATAGCGTATGCGGAAAAGACGGGAAAGCCCGTGAGATACATAATGCTCTGGAAAAACAAATAAAAAAACGGCTCGGCGAGCCGTTTTTTTATTTATCCAGTTCGCGGCTCAGAATCTGGCGCACGCGGGTATAAACGGAATCGCCGCTCTCCTTTTCGGCACCGTGCATGAGAAAGGTTGTCCCGTAGAGCAGGGCTTTCACAAGCATGGCTATCTCGGCGGCGGACTCTCTGCTCTCGCCCTTTTGCAGGCGGTAATTTATGATGCGGCTCTCGATTCCCTCGGTCATCAGCCGCTTCTCCTCGGTCTGCTCGGCTGTGGCATCGATATCGCCGAGCATTATCACTGCGAGAAACTGCGGATTGGCATTGAGAAAGAGGATGAATGTCAGGCAGAGCTCGGTTATCTTTTCGAGTTCGTCCTCGTGCGCTGTGCATACGGCTTTTTCCATCAGTTCCCACTGAGCGCGGATGTAGCGGAGCATCTCGAGGATGAAGTTGTCCTTGTTTTCAAAGTAGCTGTACGGCGTGGCGCAGGAGATATTGCAGCTTGCAGCCACTCTGCGCATGGAAAATCCAGTTATTCCGTTTCGGCTGATTTCCGCTATTCCTGCTAAAATTATGCGCTCGCGAAGCGTTTTCAGTGCCGCCGTGTCTTTCATTTTGTGCCTCCGTACAGTTTTTATCGGTGCTATTGTAACATAAAATCAGCCGTTTTTCAAGCGGTTTTCACTAAAATAGGGCGGCAAAGCTATATTTTGGTGCCGTTTTTCACAAAATAAGCAGAAAAACCGATTTTTTTCGTATAAAGCATTGACATTTCGGCGTAAAAGAGGTAAAATACAAATAAATTAACACTGATAAATTATGGAGAAGCAAAATGGACAAGCTGACGGAAGCGAGAAAGATAATAAACTCTGTGGATGCCGAGATGGCAAAGCTTTTCTGTCGCAGGATGGCGGCGGTGAAGGATGTGCTCGAATACAAGCGCGAGCATGGGCTTCCCGTGCTGGACACGGCGAGGGAAAATGCAGTGATGGAGGCAAATTCCGCGCTCATCGATGATGAGGCGCTGAAAGAATATTATATCAGCTTCATCCGCGCGACCATGGCTGTTTCGCGCGAGTATCAGCGCAGTCTGCTCTCGGGTATCCGCGCGGCATACTGCGGCGTGGAGGGCGCTTTTGCCCAGATAGCGGCAAAGCATATATATGCGGATTGCGAGGCAAAGGCTTATCCGAGCTTTGCCGCGGCATATGCGGCGGTTGAGGAAGGCGAATGCGAGGTTGCCGTTCTCCCGATAGAAAACAGCAGCGCGGGCGAGGTAGGGCAGGTGGTGGATCTCATTTTCGCGGGCAACCTTTATATAAACGGAGTATATGAGCTTGCCGTTGAGCAGAATCTGATGGTGCTCCCCGGGGCAAGGCTCTCAGATATAAAAACAGTGTTCAGCCATCCGCAGGCACTGATGCAGTGTGCGTCTTTTCTCGAGGAAGCGGGCATACAGGCAAAAGCTTTTGAAAACACCGCGGCGGCGGCAAAATTTGTTTCCGAGAGCGGCGATCGCACTGTCGCCGCGATAGCGAGCGATGAAACGGCAAAGCTCTACGGGCTTGAAATAATCGAGCGCGATATAAATTCCGAGAGGAGCAACACAACGCGCTTTGCCGCCGTTTCGAGAGTAAGAAACGACAAGCAGAGCTTCCCGAGCGGGCAGGGGTGCGTGCTCATGTTCGCCGTCAAAAACGAGGCGGGTGCGCTTGCCGAGGCAATCAACATAATAGGCAGTCACGGCTTTAATATGCGCTCAATACACAGCAGACCGCAGAAGGACACGATGTGGCAGTATTATTTCTACGCCGAGCTTGAAGGTGATGTCAACGGCGAAAACGGCAGGGCGATGCTTGCCGAGCTTGAGGGCAGATGCGACAGGCTCAAGCTTGCGGGTACATTCGGTCTGCATATGAAAATATAGGAGGCGGAATATGACTCTCAGCGTCAGAACAGGTACGGGAAAATACGATATAATCTGCGAGCGCGGTGCGCTTTCCCGCGTGGGAGAACTGCTTAATCTCTCGCGGAAGGTGCTCATCGTCACGGACGACGGCGTGCCGGCACAGTATGCCGAAAGTGTTGCGAAAGCCTGCTATGAGCCGCATATCGTGACGCTCGCGTGCGGAGAGGGAAGCAAGAGCATCGTTTCCTTTGAGATGCTCTGCCGCACGATGCTCCTGCATGAATTTACGCGCGGCGATGCCGTGGTGGCTGTAGGCGGCGGCGTGGTCGGAGATCTCGCGGGCTTTGCCGCATCGGCATATATGCGCGGTGTGGATTTCTATAATATACCGACTACGCTTCTCTCGCAGGTGGATTCTTCCATCGGCGGCAAGACGGCTGTCAACCTCGCAGGGGTAAAGAACGCCGTCGGCGCATTTTATCAGCCGAAGCGTGTGATCATCGATGCCGATACGCTCAATACGCTCGATGAGCGGCTTTTTGCGGAGGGGCTTGCGGAATCGATAAAAATGGCGTGCATTTTTGATGAGGAGCTTTTTGATTTCATTTCAGCCTGCGCCGAAAACGGCACGGTGCACAAAAATATAGACAGGATAATCACGGAATCGCTGAAAATTAAGAAAGCCGTGGTCGAGGCGGATGAAAAGGAAAGCTCGCTTCGCCGCACGCTGAATTTCGGTCACACGGTGGGACATGCTATCGAGAGCCGCCTCGGCTGGCTCCACGGCGAATGTGTGGCGGCGGGAATGTTGGTTTTTTCCTCTCCCGAGGTGAAGTCAAGGCTTGTGCCGCTTCTTGAAAAAGCGGGACTTCCCACTTATGCCGATATCCCGGAGGAGGAGACAGAGGAGCTTGTTTCGCATGACAAGAAGGCGGCGGACGACGGAATAGTCTGTGTCTGCTGTGATAAGGTGGGCACATACGCTATGCGCAGATACACGGCTCATGAGATAGCGGAGCTGGCGAAAAAGACATTCGGCAAGGGGGCACAGATATGAAAAACACATTCGGCGACAGCCTTGCCGTAACGATATTCGGCGAGAGCCACGGTGCCGCGATAGGTGCCGTGCTTGACGGGCTTGCCTCCGGCATTCCCGTTGATGAGGAACTCATCGCACGCAGGCTCTCTCAGAGGCGCCCGAGCGGTGAGATTTCGACGGCGAGAAGAGAAGCGGACCGCTTCCGCATAATAAGCGGCGTTTACGGCGGGAAAACAACAGGCACACCGCTCTGCATAGAGATAGAAAACAGCGATACGAGAAGTGCGGATTACGCAAAAATGGAAACGCTGGCAAGACCCGGGCACGCCGACTATACGGCGCAGATGCGATACCGCGGATATCAGGATATACGCGGCGGCGGGCATTTCTCGGGAAGAATAACCGCGGCGGTCGTCGCCGCGGGGGCTATAGTCGAGCGTGCGCTCGCGGACAGGGGGATAGCCGCGGCAACGCATATTCTCACGCTCGGCGGCGTGGGCGACAGAAGCTTTTCATCCGACCCGACAGCAGAGATAGAGGCACTGCGTGAGGCGGCTTTTCCGACAATTTCAGCCGATGCGGGCGAGCTCATGCGCGGCGAGATACTCGCGGCAAGAGAACGGTCGGACAGTATCGGCGGCAGGACGGAAACGGCTGTCGTCGGGCTTCCCGCGGGCGTGGGCGAGCCTTTTTTCGATACGGCTGAGGGGCTTATCTCCCATGCGATTTTTGCCATTCCCGCGATAAAGGGAATAGAATTCGGCGCGGGCTTTGACCTCTGCCGTATGAGCGGGAGCGAGGCAAACGACGCTTTTTACTCCGAAAACGGCAGGATATATACGAAAACAAATATGAACGGCGGCATAAACGGCGGCATAACAAACGGAATGCCGGTAGTTTTTTCCTGCGCCGTGAAGCCTACTCCGAGCATAGCCCGCGAGCAGGACACCGTAAACTACATCACGGGAGAGGAAGCGAAGCTGACTGTACACGGTCGACATGACCCTTGCATAGTCCACCGCGCCTGCCCTGTGATAAGCGCGATGACGGAGCTTGTGCTCTATGATATGCTCTCCTGCCGCTATGGCACGGAATACTTCGCGTATTGAGGTAAAAATATGAGAGTTACGATAAAAAAGGGAACTGCGCACGGCACAGTCGCCGCACCTCCCTCAAAAAGCATGGCGCATCGCCTGCTGATATGTGCGGGTCTTTGCCGCGGCAAAAGTGTGATACGCGGCGTGGAGTGCTCGCAGGATGTGCTTGCCACGCTTGATTGCCTGCGGGCGATAGGTGCAAAATGCGAGCTTGCGGGAGATACCGTCACCGTTTACGGCACGGATTTTGCAGAGAGCGGAAAGCGCACTCTTAACTGCCGCGAGAGCGGAAGTACGCTCCGCTTCTTTATTCCGATAAGCATGCTTTTCTCCGGCAAAACGCGTCTCTGCGGAAGCGAAACACTGCTTTCCCGTCCGCTCGATGTATATAAAAGCATATGCCGCGCGGCGGGGCTGCCCTATAAGCAGGGAGCGGATTTCGTCGAGGTAGGCGGCAGGCTTACTTCGGGAAACTTCAAGATTCCCGGGAATATCAGCAGTCAGTTTATAAGCGGACTCCTCTTTGCGCTTCCGCTTCTTTCGGGCGACAGCCTGATAACGATAGCGCCGCCGATAGAGAGCCGCTCATATATAGAGCTGACGCTCGGCGCGCTGAAGAAATTCGGCGTGGAAGCCTATTGGAAAAACGAAAGAACGCTTTTCGTCGCAGGCGGTCAGAGCTATAAATGCGCCGATGTGACGGTGGAAGCGGATTATTCGAATGCGGCTTTCTTCTCCGTGCTCAACAGTCTCGGCTCGGAGGTGACAGTCACGGGGCTTGACCCCGAGAGCGGGCAGGGCGACAAGGCATATGAGGAATTTTTCCCGATGCTGGAGCGCGGCACTCCTTCGATAAACATTTCCGATTGTCCCGACCTCGGTCCCGTGCTCTTTGCGCTCGCCGCGGCAAAGCACGGCGGCGTTTTCACGGGGACGCACAGACTGAAGATAAAAGAGAGCGACCGCGGCGCGGCGATGGCGGGCGAGCTTGCCAAGTTCGGCGTCTGCGTGACCGTCGGCGATGACGATATCGTGGTTTATCCCGCGAAATTTCATGCGCCCGACGCTCCGCTCGAATCGCACAATGACCACAGGATAGTGATGGCACTCTGTGCATTGCTGACGCTTTTCGGCGGAAGCATAAACGGCGCGCAGGCGGTGAACAAGAGTTTTCCCGATTATTTTAATAAGCTTGTCGCGCTCGGAATAGAGGTAGAAAAAGATGATGCTTGATAAGAACAAAAGAATACTGATAGTCGGTCTCGGTCTGATGGGCGGCAGCTATGCGAAAGCGCTCTCGAAAAAGGGTTATCACATAGAGGCGCTCACGCTCGAGCAGAAAGATATAGACTATGCGCTCATGTGCGGCATGATAGAGCGCGGCTATACGGAACCGAGTGAAGAGAGCGTATCTCATGCAGATATAATCGTTTTCGCGCTCTATCCGCATACATTCCTCGACTGGGTGAAAAATTACGGCTACCTGATTAAAAAGGGTGCTATAGTCACCGACCTGACGGGCGTGAAAAGCGGTATCGTGCGCCCTGTGCAGGAGATGCTTCCGCAGGCGGAATTTATCTCGGCACACCCGATGGCGGGCAGAGAACTCTATGGCGTTGAGCACAGTGACGACACGGTTTTCGCGGGAGCGAACTACATCGTGGTGCCGACGGAGAAAAACACGCCCGAGGCGATAGAATTCTGCAAGACGCTCGGACGCGAGCTCGGATTTTCCCGCATAACGGAGCTCGGCGAGCACGAGCATGATGAGATGATAGCTTTTCTCTCTCAGCTCACACATTGCATTGCCGTATCGCTGATGACCTGCCGCGATAAATGCGAGCATTTTGTGGACTACACGGGCGACTCCTTCCGCGACCTGACGCGAATAGCGAAGATAAATGACGGAATGTGGAGCGAGCTTTTCCTCATGAATAAAGAAGCGCTCTCCGAGCAGATGCGGCTTTTTGAGGATGAATTTCACAGGATGCGCGAGCTGCTCGAGGCAGACGACAGGGAAGGTCTGCGCGACATGATGCGCCGTTCCACCGCGAGAAGAAAGCTTTTTGATAAGAAATAAATTGAAAAAATTCAAATAAAAGAGGTACATGATTATGAATATGGAATTTTTGAGAAAACTGCCGATACCGAAGGAGATAAAGGAGCAATTTCCAGTTTCTCCCGAGCTCGCGGCAAAGAAGGCTGCAAACGACGAGGCGATAAAAGCCGTATTTTCCGGCGAGAGCGATAAATTTATCCTTGTGATAGGACCCTGCTCGGCGGACAGAGAGGATGCCGTGCTTGATTATATCAGCCGCCTGCGCACCGTGCAGGATAAGGTTGCCGATAAGATAGTCATCATCCCGAGAATCTATACAGGCAAGCCGAGAACGACAGGCGACGGCTACAAGGGTCTGCTTCATCAGCCGGATTCAAATGCTACGCCTGACCTGCTCAAGGGCGTTATCGCTATGCGCGAGGTTCATATGAGAGCGCTTGCCGAGACAGGCTTCTCCTGTGCAGATGAAATGCTCTATCCGGAAAATCACCGTTATCTTTCCGATTTGCTCTCATATGTTGCTGTCGGTGCGCGCTCTGTGGAGGATCAGCATCATCGTCTCACCGCGAGCGGACTCGATATTCCCGTCGGCATGAAGAATCCGACGAGCGGCGATATTTCCGTTATGATGAACTCAATAACGGCGGCGCAGCATCCACATTCGTTTATTTATCGCGGATGGGAGGTCGTCAGCAAGGGCAATCCTTATGCACATGCTATTCTGCGCGGCTATGTGAATAAGCACGGTCAGTCCATGCCGAACTATCATTATGAGGACCTTATCTTCCTCGCGGATACCTATGCGGAGAAGAATCTCCAGAATCCTGCCGTCATCGTCGATACAAACCATGCAAACTCGGGCAAGAAATATAACGAGCAGATTCGTATTTCCAAGGAAGTGCTGAACAGTTGCAATTATAATCCGAGCGTGCGCAAACTCGTGAAAGGTCTCATGATAGAGAGTTATCTCGAGGACGGCGCACAGAAGATAGGCGAAAATATCTACGGCAAGTCGATAACCGATCCCTGCATCGGTTGGAAAAAGACAGAGCGACTCATCTATGATATCGCCGATATGCTGAAATAAACAAAGAAAGGGAATCCGTGCGGATTCCCTTTGATTTTTGCACCCGAAAAAATTTTTTCACTTTTTTTCTGCGAAAGGCAGACTTATTTCTATATACCTGATGAAAGCGCAAAACACTTTTCAAAAGGAGATGAATTATATGAAAAAAATTTTATCGCTTATGCTTGTCGCTATCATGCTGATAAGCCTTTTTGCCTGCGGAAAGCAGATTGAAAACACAAGCGGCACTACGGAAAGCACCGCGTCTGAGACCACATCCGAGCGCATAACGCCCGAAGTGACGACGAGCAGCTCCGAGACAACCACGGAAACGGAAATTACCTACGAAACAACAACATCGGCGGGATGGAAATACAAGGAAGTGCCTTATGCGGAAGAGTCATATTACAAGCTGTTTTTAAACGGCAAGGAAATCTCCGGCTATAAGATACTGATTTATCAGACATCAGAATCGATATGTCCGGAGCGCGCTATTGTAGCCGATGGCGAAGCCATGTTTGTAACCAAGCATATGCTCGGTCATGACGATGAAATACCCACCTATGAATACAAGGCGGGCGACAAATTCGAGATAAAGAGCGTCGGCAACAGCAGAATGAGATTTTATGCCGTATATGATATCGAGGGAAATAAACTCGAATATGACGGCAAGGACAGATTTTACCCGATAGAAAATATTGACACGCTCGGCGCAGGAACATATTATCTCGGATTTTCTGTAGTGGAGGAGCGCAACGAGCATCTTTTCAAGGGCTCGGAGTATTATGATGGAATCTACTATGTCAAGACAGAGAGCTATCTCTATATCAAAATAACGATAGAATAACTATAGAATAAAAGCAGCTATAGAATAAAAGGCGGCAGGTTCAAATGCAAACGCATCTGAGCCTGCCGATTTTTGTATAATCTACGCAATATCCGATTTACCAATCAAGCTGCAGGTAGTATGGCTGGTCGATTCCGTTTCTGAGGCTGTAGCAATATATGTATCGCACTATATTTTTCTCCTCGTTGCAGGCGAAAATGATATAATCATAGCTGTCGGATTCAGCCTGAAACGGTTTTTCTCCGTCATATAATATGTAACATGAAAATTCGCCATGCTTCATTTTTACAAATTTATAGTGTCTTGAATTTTCAACCGACTTTTCGACTTCTTCGAATATTTTTTCCACGCGCTGTAATTCCAGAGTGAATTTTTCATCTTGTAAAGGCCATTCTGCATAGATATCAAATGCTGAGTCAAAGCTCTCGGTGAAGTGATAGTAATATTTCGCATCAAGATATACTGTATGAATATTTCCGTCATCATCCCGCACATTTTCAAAGTAATGCGGCCATGTGGGAAATAATTCGCCGAAAAGTGTACTTCTGTTTGCAAGACAGCCAGGGTCAAGGTCTCTGTAGTCGCGAAAATCCGTGGTTTCGGAATCGGTGACAATTCCAAACGGTGCAATAAAACTTATAGGCATTGATAATATACACATGAAAATGAGTATCAGTTTTATTGCCCGCTTTACATTCGGCTTTATCTTTGTAATGACAAGAACGGCAACGGACGGCATCAACGAAAGTACAGTTAAAACCACAAAAAATGAATCGATTTTGGGATAAGAATATTCATTTATATTGCTGAGCAATCCTTTTAATGCCAAAACAAAAGGAAGCCACACCGCAGCAAAGACAGCAATGCCTTTTATAGTTTTTCCTATAATTTTTCTGTAGTTTTTGTGCGTGTGCTCGGCAGGCATTTCGAGTTTTGTTTCGCTTTGTGATAAAGCATCGGAAAGCTCGCAGAAAGAATAAGCCTTCTTATCCTCTATTAGCGAAAGCGCGTTCAGCCGTTCACGATATTCGTCCATTTTGCTTTGCGTTCTTGCTTTGACATTTTCGATTATTGAAATACTGTTTTGAGAATCGGACAAAATACTGCGTATTTCATCGATGGCAAATCCGTATTTGCGAAGAGTAGCGATATTTTTCAAATTATCTATATCCTCGGGTGAGAATTCGAATAATCTGCGACCGAGATAATTTTCCGTATATTGAGGAGCAATCAGCTGCTCGTCAATATATACTCGGATTGCTCGGATTGTGAGCCCTGTCAGCTCACTTGCTGTTTTTATTTTCATGAAAAGCACCTCCATCCGATGTCAATTATACATTGTTACATAGGGTAATTGTCAAGCGTTTTGAAAAAAATAATGTATTTTTTACGATATTTTGTGATAATGAAAGGCAAAAGGAAAGAAATAAGCAAGTTATGCACGATGTGGATGACTTGTTTGGGCTTATTATAGTAAAAAATAGTGCTGATGAATCTAAGTTGTGGATTTTATTGCCAATTTTTGTTCACTATTGCATATTGCAGATATGATGGGGATAATTTGTATTTAGACTTATCTGCTCGCTACATATCAGATTTCAATCCACATCCCCCTATGCGTGGGGGATGACACCGCTTTAACCTTACGGCAAAGGGACAGCCGCTATTTCAATCCACATCCCCCTATGCGGGGGATGACGATAGGATGGTCATATGTACCCATTTGAGATGTGATTTCAATCCACATCCCCCTATGCGGGGGATGACAGGAAATTGTGTAAAGATGTGTAGGAGGCAATATATTTCAATCCACATCCCCCTATGCGGGGGATGACCTGTAATCATTTGGGTCATATACTACATCATTGACATTTCAATCCACATCCCCCTATGCGGGGGATGACTCGCACTTGTCGCGCAAGGGACAATCAGAGCATCATTTCAATCCACATCCCCCTATGCGGGGGATGACGCCGGCCGCACGAGTCAAAGGCTGTGGGAAAAGTATTTCAATCCACATCCCCCTATGCGGGGGATGACATGGTAGGGCACGTGAGCTGTATAATACTGGGATATTTCAATCCACATCCCCCTATGCGGGGGATGACAGATATAGTAGCCTATAAGGATGCATTTAGCAATATTTCAATCCACATCCCCCTATGCGGGGGATGACTTCATCTGCAGTAAATCCAAGGGATACAGCAAATATTTCAATCCACATCCCCCTATGCGGGGGATGACAGCAAAACTGTACAATTTTTAAGGTATTGTAACTTGTTTTGCATTACTTTTTTACTAATCGGATAATTAAATCCGATTTTATTTTGAGTTTATATCTGATTTTTCTGTGTTTTTTTGGGTGCGAACCTATGCTTATTTTTCAAGCAGCATCGGCTTCGCACCGTTACAGAATCAGACTTCCCTCCGGGTCATATGATTCTTTATTCCCATACTGTTCGATTTTTGAAGAATACTTCTTTCCGAGATTATAGATTCGTATGCTGTCCGTTTCTCCGTCCATAACGCTCAAAAGCTGATTTTTTACAATTACCATTTGCGATGCATCCAAATCACATTCAAAAACAGAATTTTGTACACGCTGACCATAATTGCAACAGATTTTTGCAATCTTGGATAGTCGCTTTTTCCCTGCCACTGTTTCGGTGTTAACATCATAGGTTATCAATATAAGCATTA
Organism: uncultured Ruminococcus sp.; assembly: GCA_905202255.1. Classification (GTDB taxonomy): domain Bacteria; phylum Bacillota; class Clostridia; order Oscillospirales; family CAG-272; genus Apopatosoma. Next base: position 23,996 of record CAJKRH010000001.1, on the reverse strand, counting down.
TTTTTTCAAAAACGGCGGATAGCCGTCCAAGTCTCCTCTCATAAGTCTTGAAATAAGCAATGCCTGAACATACGGAACAAGCCCCCATTGAATTTTCTCCTTTAAAAAGGGATGGATAACTTCCTCTCTTTTCTTTGCTTGCCATTCGTAAATGAATCGTTTCCTTGCGTCATCATTCAATATTACTGCGCCGTTATCCATATATGTAAAGCTTTTTTCGTTTACAATCCGATTATTGATAAGAGTGAGAACAAATCTGTCAGCAAAAACCGGTCGCAGCTCCTCCATCATATCAAGCGAAAGAGAACACCGTCCGGGTCTGTCTGTATGCATTAGTCCCACAAACGGATCAAGTCCCACACTTCTTAAACCCGCGGAGCATTCGTTTGTCAAAAGAGAATATGCAAACGAGAGCAGACAATTTACAGGGTCGGTCGGGGGTCTGCGCGAGCGCCTGTCAAACGAAAAAACATTCTTGTTCTGCAGGATAAGCTCATTGAACACACCGAAATATTCAGCGGCGGCATTACCTTCGATTCCCCTGATTGAATCGCTGTCATCGGCGGCTTTGATTGCCTCAAGGTATGTGCCGATTCTGTCGGCGGCAAGACGAATTTTCTCGCAGTCGGTCTGTAGCGGATGGTCACGCATATAATGCAAAATCAGATATTTTGAGTTATACAGCTTGCCGATTATCATATTTTTTACAATGGAAAGTCTCTTTGCCTCGTCATCTGCCCACCTGAACTGCGTTCTCCTGAGATAAACATTCCCGCTTGTACAGCTTCCCGTATCGCATAGATACTTTCCGTATGGAGTAAAAAATGAAATCAGAATTCCCGCTTCGGCGCATTTTCCCATTAAGGCAGGCGAAGCACCTTTATATGAGAATGAGACGATTCCGTTTAATGTGTGCAGTGGGATTTGCTTATGCGTATCATCTCCGAAAATTACATCGACAGCTTCACCGTTTAATGAAAGATATGCGTCCTCGGTTGTAATGTAAAGAGTATTTAAAAGTTTCTTCATACTTTTTCTCCTCGTCAAGTGTCAATCGCAAATAATCTTTTGCCGAAACAAAGCCTTTCCCCTGCTGAAGCGACGGAAGACATATTTCTTTCAATGAGCAACTGCTACAGCCTCGGTGTTTTTTGACAGTCGGCGTGTAACCCCGACTGAACATACTGTGCATTTCCGCAAATGACAACCGCACGGTTTCACGAAGCTCATCTGTTAAACAAAATTTTTCTTTTTTTCTTGTTTCGTGATAGAATATGGCTCCCTCATCTATTTTACATAAAAACATCTCCTCAAGGCACATTGCCTGAGCGGTCACCTGCAATCTGTCGCAGTTATCGCTTTTCTGATGTCCATGCTTATATTCGACCGGACAAATACCCCATAGTCCTTGCCTGCCATGGAGAGTTATTCCGTCATCACTCCGAAAAAACTCTACGGCATCACAGCAACCGCTGATTCCGAGCCGCTCGGATTTCACCGGCATATCACGCATTGTGATTATTCCGCCGCGGATATCCGCAAGAGAAGCATCATGAACCCGATTGTGAATAATTCTTCCCTCTGCAGTCAGCCCGTTTTCGACCCACTGCTGTTCTACATGAATAAGCGCCCACTGCCTGCGGCAAAAGGAAAAATGCTGAAGTCCCGATATCAGAAGGTATTCTTTATCCTCAATAATCATATGCCGTCGATTTCTTCACAGGCGAGCCCGTCAAGGCTGTCAAGCTTAATTACATAATCGGCCGCTGAAGTCGGCTCCGCGATTCCATTATTAAGAGAAACATTTACAAGGCGATGCACCTTTGCCGAAGGATACTGCCCATCCTTGCAGTTATGCTTCCACCAGTAAAGCTTTACCACTTCCATGGAGCCATCGGGGCGAGCGGCAGATGAATCGTTTACGAAAAGTGTGCGCAGGCATTCCTTTAATGTTTCGGCATCTTCTTCGGTAAAGCCTGTCTTTTCCGCAAGCTGTACATTGATGGAGCCTTTGATTATATAAAGCCCGAATCTGACAAAATGCTTCATTCCCATCGTATCGCTTCCGCGTTCTTTGCCGTCTTCTTTATCTCCGCTGACACTCTTTGTTATCTGCATTGACTGAATATCGACAGGGTTCGCGCTCTTGGCGAGATGAATTGAAACGGGACCGCGCACGCCGACGGAAGAGCATGCGAATTCTTTGCTTTTTTTGGATTTTTTCTCTTTATCGGAACTTTTCTCTTTATCGGAGTTCTTGTTTCCAAATGCGAATACTTGCCCGAATGTTCTCACATCAAGCCATGTATCACAGGCGATATCATGATACTCTTTCACATCCGTGATTTTCTCTAAACCTATACTTTTTGCTCTGTCTTTAAGGCTGTTTTTTCCGTCGTCATAAACAAATATGGCATGTCCGCTGTCCTGCATACGATTGCGGATTTTTCTTTTAATGCACACATCGGAAATTTCGCCGAAGCCGTCATAATCCGTGCGCGGTCTGTTTCCGCCGAGCGGGTCTCCGTTGGGGTTTGCATTTGTCACCGATATAATAGCTTCAAAATCAATTTTGTTTGCAAGTGTTGTACTCATTGTTCTTCATCCTCCGATTCATTATTATCATTATCATTATCATTGTTTTTCTTTTGGCATAAAGCATCTTTTTGTAAATAATATCCCATAAGATACTCTTCTCCAAGCGGTTTGCCGATTTCGTTCTCGGGAAATTCCGAGATTACACGCATAATTCCTTCGATTAGCTTGTCATAGTAGCCTCGTTTTCCAGGCTCCAAACGAGGGTAGTAAGCGTTTTTGAGCTGTTCGATGATTACTGTTGTCGCATACAAGGGACGCTTGACAAACAGTGACCACATCCGTATTGCGTTCGGCTCCCGCTTTTCGCTATTATCAAATGCGCCCCGTTCTGCCTTTTCCAGAACGGCAAGCAGGCGTCCGAACTGATAACTTCTGTTCTTCTTTTCGGGTTCCAGTGCCATATTCCATTCCTCCTTAAATCTGTCGTATATGTATTTTTTTATAATTGCACAAGTTGTAAAAAGCTGTTTTTCACGATTTAGTTTGTCATAAAGCTGAAGCGATGAACACTTCTGAACGGCGGAGCGCATAATATCCGCAGGGAAAGGCGCCCTCTCCAATCTGCAAAGCAAAAGTCTCTGCATCGCTATCGCGAGAACCTTTTCGTCTGTTTCCACCGTTTGATTTTCGCCGATTGTCCGCGGTACACCGTAAGCCGCATCGATGATACTTTTCAAATCCGGAGATTTAACCAAGACCGTTGTAACTCCGCGCTTCCGATAGAGCCACGCGGTCGTTTCGTCCCAGAAGCGAAGCCGCTCCAAAAAATCTTCCGCTTTCATCTCGCTGTAATAGCAAACAGAAAGCCGTCCCTTTGAGGCTGCTTCAAATACCGCAGTTACCGTTTCGTCCTCCGGTTTAAAATTATTTTTGTATCCGAGGACGGTTTTGGCAAGAATTTCACGATAATTTGTGGGTGTCGGATTTTCTTCTTCCTCTGAATATTCAGGGAAAAATGAAGCAACCGGATTTTTCGTTTTTTTGCCTTTCGGATTCCAACATACAAACATCCTGTCACCACATCGGAATCCGTCGTTTGAAACGACCCATTTCAAGGCATTATGTGCTTTCTGCGAGGAGATGAAGCTCACTGTCAGTGCCTCGGAGTCGTCTGAAAATCTTCCTTTATAAGTGAAGTTGGTGGCATCATTTGAGGATATCAGTTTTGCATTTCCGGCAAATGATACGACTCCTTTAAGGTGTAGTTGTGCCGGCGTTGTGATTTCACCGGAGACATAACAAAGTGCTCTTTCTGAAGATGTGTCTGTTTTACTTTGGCAATAGTTTACATATGAGTCTATCACCGAGGGACTTTTCCAGACTTCCTCCGGCTCTGCGCAATCGGTCGATAACACTCTCCAACACACGAAATCGTCGTCTTTTACTTTTCCGACTGATGCAATATCTGTCAGTATCGTCCCCTTTTTTACATATTTGAGAATTGCTTTTATTTTAGGGCAGGCAAACTCGGAATCGCACCAATCCTGCAGCTGCTTAAGATAGGCATCATAGCTTTCTTTGTTTTCTGGACACATAAACATCAGTTTGTCGCAGAGCGGATGAGGAGAAGTTTTTGCCGAGGTACTTGAGCGCCCTGCCGACTTTTGAGTGGCGGGGATTATTATTTTCTTTTCCGACTTTTGAGCTTTTCCTTTGCTGTCTTCGGAAATATCAAAAATCTGTTCGGCTCCCCTGAATTCTCCGTCTTCCGTCACGGTTATTTCTATCTGAACGCCGGTTGTAATAAACCCTATGGGAGCAAGTGCGGCTTTTCTTTCTTCGGATTCCACTCCCGCGAGGCTTTTCGTATTGTCATATGTTTCAACTGCTTTTTGAAAAAGTCCCATCAGTGCACCTCCCCAAATTCCCTGAGTCCCGTAAAGTTTCCGCTATTATCGGCGAATATCTTCATTTTCATTTCGTGGAGCGGCTTATGGTTCGGGCAGTCCTGCGGTTTCGGGAAAATGATTATTCCGTTTCTCATCTCCGGATACCAGAAATTGAGCGTCATCTTTCCTTTTGTTTCGTTTGAGAATGCTTCATCCGGATATGTAATCCCGTGATACATATGACCGAATGATATCAGGGATGTTTCGTCATATGCGCCCTCCCCATCTCCGAATATACAGGGCTCGACATAGCCCTGACATTCTCTTGTGCCGAGGAAGATGTCGCGCCTGCCTCCTTTTTCAATCATCCGCTTCGCTATTTCATGATGCTTGTTTTCATTGCGGTCGCCTATAAGCTCGGGGCGGTTTTCGTTCCATTCAAAATGAGCGCTGACCTGATATCGGCAATCTTTAAGATAAGTGTAATATGAACGGTCGACTCCGCTACCCTCTCCGTTATATTTTATGGTTCGGATACCCTTTACCTCCATGCGGATAGGATTCATTACTCTTACCTTGTCAATATACCAGACTATCGTCGGTTTCCAGTATACGGAAGATAAAATCCCCTTCAGCGCTTCGTATGTCGGAATCTGATATGTACATTTTTCGCCGCCTACTCTTGTTATCGGGTCTGAGAACAGCGCATAATCTCCGACAACCGAAAACTCTACAATATTAGGGTGTCGCATATCTCTTCTCCTTTCTTCGGAATTATTATTCCGGTGTTATTACTGTAATAATTTTTATCGAGAACCAAAATCTGTCCGTCTCCGACGCGAGTTATTGCGGCACATTCGTATAATCTTTCAAGCTGATATGAAAAAACGGACACTGTATAGGGCTTTGCATCGTCGTATAGCTCTTTTGATACGCTTTCGCCGGAGGAAATCAGCTTTTCGGCAATCTTCTCTCCGTTGCCCCACGGAACAACGATGCTTGCCTGCTCACGGTCAAATACTTCAAATAATCTTCCGGCGGTTCTGAACGCCTGATGCAGGAAAAATCTCCCATCCTCTTTTCCCGTATATTCCGCATTCTGTGTGAGCATTGAGTAAATCGATGGGTAACCTTTTCTGACAAAATCAAAGAAATCAGCGCTTTTTGCTTTATACAATTTTTCATAAAAGAATCTTACCGATTTATCCGAAGAGAGGTCGGAATCGAATCTGTCGGCTTCCTTTTCAAAAGAATAAATCAACGATTCCGTTGCTTTTTTCGCATCGCGGATATCATTTAGCAGAGACAGATTTTCGCCAGGACAATCCACAATCCAGACAGGAGCATCGGGTTCACATTCGCCGTTTCGGTTGCACCGTCCGGCGGCTTGCACTATGCTGTCAAGTCCTGCGCACAGGCGTATTACCGCGTCGAAAGAAATATCCACTCCCGCTTCGATCACCTGTGTCGAAATACACAGAAGCTTCTTTTCATTTCCGGCTTTCAAAGCCTCTGTCATTTCGGAAAGAACTTGTTTCCTGTGAGCGGTACACATGCCTGCCGAGAGATGGTATCTGAATTCACATAGATTTTCCGTCGAATCAAAAAGCGCGGATGCCTGGTCCTTTTTGTTACAGACAACAAGAACACTTCTGTATTTGCCGAGCAATTCCGAAATGAGCGGCGGGATTTCCCCGAGCGTTTTTTCTCCCTTGTCTGTAATGGAGTTCCGCTTGAATACCGTAGCATATCTTTTTACGATGTCAGGTTCTATGATATCTTTGCATTCGACAAGCGGTCGGTGAATTCCCTCAAGATACGGCTGCGTTGCCGAGCAGAGAACAACTGTTGCATTGCACACTTCCGAAAGAAAGTTTATGGCGTAATTAAAAAGTGAAAGCGTTTTCAGCGGTACAGTCTGCACCTCGTCGATTACAATGACGCTGTTTGCAAGTGAATTAAACCGCCTTACCGAGGCTGTTTTACCGCTGAAAAGCGTATTGAGAAACTGCACAAGCGTTGTTATCACTATCGGGCTGTTCCACGAATCGCAAAGCAGTTCATAGCGGCTTAATTCATCATCGGAAAGCTCGCCTGTAATTATATCCGAATGATGCTCGAGAACAATCGAGTCATCTCCTATCGCTTTTCTTATTTCCCTCGCATTCTGCTCCAGTATGCTTAGTAGAGGAGAGATAAAAAAGATTCGTTCTTTGCCGAATGCTTCCGCGTGTTTCAATGCATACCTTAAACCCGAGAGCGTTTTGCCCGCACCCGTCGGAAGATTCAGCCTGAAAATTCCGCCCGGCTTTGACGCCGCCTGCAAACAAAGCTCGGAAAGCTCTCTTCTTGCAGTCTGAATCGGCGTAATGCATTCAAAGCCCGACAAACGGGAATTGAAGTTTTCCGTTACTTTTTTCAGTATTTCCGGAGTTAATATTCTGCCATCCTCGTATTCATTGGTACTCATAAATGAGGCGGTATCGCATCTGTCGGCATCAATCAGAGCCGAGGTGATAAGCCGCGTCAGAAGTGACAGATAAAAATACAGCTCGTCCATACATTTTGAAATTGAGCGAATCTGTTGAAATTTTGAAGATATTTCTTTGACAGAGGAGGAAAACAGCCTGTCAATACAGCTCCTGCCCGATACTTCTTCAAAAAAGCCTTTCATTGCTATGTCGTCATAGTCAGGCTGTTTGCTTATCCTGTGTGTAAATCCGCAATTTTTATCCTCGTCAAAACAATCAAACAAGCCGTGGTGTCCGCCGATTGCCGAGGACAGAATTTCGGCTGTTGCATCCTTGATGAGGTCAGCCTCCGAGGCGGATGATGAATGATAAGTGTTCAGCAGAAAACGAACTGCGGCAAATGTGTGAATAACCGACCCACGGTACACATTTTCACCCCGTGATGCTTTTTCGATATAATTGCGGAATTTATCCGTGCATTTTCCCGCATCATGAAGCAGTCCGGCAAGGTATGCGGTATCGGTAAGCTCCAACTTGCACAGATCCATTTTTGCAAGTTCCGCCGTGTTTTTGCAATGTTGCCCGACGGTTTGCACCGTTCCGTCTTTGTTTATGTGAGCGGGAAAGAACATTTTTTGCGTCTCCTTCTTCGGATTTTGTAAATCTCCGATGCTTATGCGTGGCGTATGGCTTAAGATAATTTGCCATCGCCGAATTTTTTATATTTCTATTTTACCACTTTTTGACTCGATTTGCAACTAAATTTTGAGAAAAATGTAAAAAATGGCGGTTTTCGGAGCGAAATTCTTTTATATAAAGACCAAGAAGCCAAAACTCCCGCAGACTTTGCCTGCGGGAGTTTTTTTATTGACAATCGGCATTAAATACGATATAATTATAGATAGATATACAGACTGTTACACGATGTTGAATATAGCTGAAAGCTGCACATAAAAGAAGCAGCAGATAATTCTGATAATTATATCATTATTCCTGCTGCCGCGAATTTCGGTATATTTCACTTTGAAAATAAAATCACTTAATCGAAGCGGCTTTTGCGCATTAAAAAAATTTATGAGGCTTTCTATGAAAAAAATAAATTTCTTGGTTTTATTATTTGTAATATCGATGATATTCTACGGGTGCGCAACCACATTTGACGGATATTATTACGATTTGGAAAAAGCCCGAAGCTCCGAAAATGATATTTATAATCAATATAACCAGCTGTTTACTGCTGAATACGACGGTGGCATGATTGACTTTGTTATCAAAGATGATTCGTTGCATATTGTACAGATTCTGACAAGAAACGGCAACACACAGTTCTGCGTAAAAGCACATACCACCTACCGTGTGTCGGAGTGTTTGAACGGGTCAAAATCTAAAAATCAATATGATTGGCTGTATTCCACTGCACTTGAACCACACCAATATCGCTGGTGTATAGTGGAGAAATCATTTAATGAGCAGAATCTCAATATAAAGGCTTTTGAATTTGCTTATCAGGATACTGTATTGCACTTGTGCTATGAAATAATTGCGGAATGAAATTTTATTGTTTTTAATACTTGCAAATGGCACTTGGGAGCGATAAGTAAGGAGAACACATGATGCCTTAAATGCGGAGGGAAAGAGCATGAAAGATTATGAAAATAATTGCTATAAGTTTATATTAAACTTGGTAAAAGAACTTGCACAGGATTAAGATGCTCAATATCAACAGATGGAAGAATTTGCATGGAAATTACCGGAAGAGATTGCATCAGAGCGGATTGATATATGAGGTGAAGAAAATGAGTGGAAAATTTGAAGCCAAGATTTGCTGGCTATCTGAAACACAGGGTGGACGCAAAGACATTCCGCTTGGCGATAAATATGCACCTATAATAAAATTAACTAAAACGCAGCATAAATCGAATGATTTTTGGAGTGTGTTTGTTTTCAATAAAAAGAAAATTAGCAGAAATGAAACGCTCTCCAATATAGAATATTTATCTGATAATGCACCAGATAACCTTTCTGTAGGTGTGGAATTCGTGCTATATGAGGGGTCTAAAATGGTTGCTAATGGAATTGTTTTGCGTGAAATTATGTGTTGAGGATAGGCAAACGCTTATAGCGTAAACACTATTTCTGTTTCAGCAAGCATCTTCTTTTGAGGACAAAAGGCAGGCTGCTAGGATAATCCCAAGTCCTTAAAGGTTTCAGGAGTACACCTGACAAGTTTTGCCTTTGTGGTATCACAAAGGCGATGCTTGCTGGCGAATACCACTAGGAAAATTCCCGAAATCTTTCGGTTGTCGAGTGTTTGCAAGCCATAAAAGGTTTCGGGAATTTTCAATTGCAATAGTTATAATCTCTATTCTAATGGCACGCAGTATTATCTTGTAAAGAATCTGCAAGGCTATGCAACGCAGATAATATCAGTATAAAGGAGCGTTTATATATGGACTCTATTATTGAAAAAGTATTATTATACGGAATCATCAGCACGGTTATCATAATTGCTATGATAGTTGCAATACTGGCATTCATCAGATGGGCATTGAAAGATTATAAACATTTCAAATTGATTTTTGCATTTTGCATTGCTGTTGCTATTGTTATAACAATGGTTTTGGGAATCGAATTGTCCAAAATTATTCTTGATATGCATAATGAAGACTATATAACTTACCATGGTGAGTACATCGAACGCGGCGGCGGACAAAAAAGCTTGAAAACTGTGGTTATATACGATGACCGGGGAAAAGAGATAAAACTGTTGAGAACCGGCGCAGGCGAGACGGGTGTCTATGAGGGAACCGTAGTATATGGCAGACGCTCAAAAATTATTGTCGAATATAGCGGCTCACCGAAATCCGATTAAATGTTTTGGGAAATTTCTTGAACATTCCGGCTTCAATTTAATCTATAAGAGGTAATATTATGACGAACAATTCTTATGACATTGCCAAGTGTACATCGGTGCTTAAATCAGAAGTGATAAAGTTGACTATTATTGCAATCGTTATTTTCATATTGTTTATTTCAGTGATAGTTTTATCAATACTGAAAATCAAAAATGATAAAACAAAAAAATTGCCTTATGTTCAAATCGTTGCAGCACTTATCATTTTCGGCTTTTTAATCATTTCTTTGGGGTCACAAATAGCTTCTTATTCTAAAGACTTGGCTGAAAATTCGTATGTCGAATATACAGGCGCGGCAACGATAACAACACGAAAACAGATTATTTTTGGTTGCATCCCTACCGGATACACTGAATATGTGATTTCGTTCGAATACGGAGAAAGAAATGTCAAACTTTATACGAGAAAGAAACCCGACTTGATTGGTGATGTAAATGAGGTCATCATTGTTTATGCTACTAATTCAAACCACATCATTGATTTTGACATAATACAGTAATCAAGGTGTAATATCTTCCTACTCCGCACTTCATTATGAGGTGCGGAGTTTTTTTGTTTCTCGTGTCATTTAAATTTTCACAAATCCCGAGAGTGATTTATTTCGCTAAAAAAGCACTGCGAGAGCAGTGCTTTTTGCTTTTATGGTCTTAAAAGATGGTGTTTCCCGACTGATTATGCCTTTTTATCTTTTATTGCCACGATGATTTCGCCGAAGTCGGTATTTTCATCGTTTGTAGGGTAATTCACCATAATATAATTCGGTGTAAGCAATTCATAGCCGGTTTGCGGAAGCCACTCGTTTGTTATCTTATCCCATGTCTTTTCCCGCGCATCGGTTCTCGATGTTCCTTTGCATTGGAAAATTGCACACATGACGGCAGGGAGAGTTATCGTTTTGAAGTCTTCCGTGCTTTCACACATATCCGCGCGTAAAAACTTGGTTGTGTAATCGCCGGACAGTTGATATTCCTTATTATTCGGCAAATACATTCCGAGCCGAAAAAAAGTTAAACTCTGCAGTTTGCCGTCGTCAATGCAATAAATGATTTTTTGCTCTCTGTCAACTTTTACTTTTACGCTTTGCGCTTCTTCTTTCTGAATCCTGTAATCCATAATGTAACCGCCTTTCACAAAAATTTCGAGCTTCAACGGTGCATACGATTTAATCGGACAACCGTTTTTTCTTACAGCGGTCGGTGTGGCACCATGAAAACGAGTGAATGCTTTTGTGAAGCTGTCGACGGAGCTATATCCGTATTTCAAAGCAATATCAGTTACATTTTCGTCGGTAGTAAGTAAGTCGTTTCCCGCACTGGCCAGTCTGCGGTTCCGAATATACTCTCCGACTGTAAAGCCGCAGAGCATAGAAAATGATTTCTGAAAGCAAAATGATGATACAAATGCTTTCCCCGCAATATCTTCAATTTTTAAATCGTTTTCCAGATTTGCTTCAATATAGTTGATTGCTTCACTGATGCCTTCAATCCAGTTCATTTTATCCCTCCCGTCCGTTCTGTGGTTTCATTATAGCATAAGATTATATATCTGTCTCGATTTTTTCTGCCTTTGTTTGTCCGCTTTTACGGATGTCCGAGAGACCGATACGGTGCATGCTGTCAGCAGTTTCCCGATGCCCCTTAATGATTTACACAGATTCACCTCACATATAAATCTATCTGAATGGTAGCATTCAAATAGTTTACAATATCAAGAAAATTTCTTTCAAAATATAATGCGGGTTTACTGTTGCCATCAAAAAATGAGACGATATCGAAAACGACTTTTCCGCCGTTTTCATCACAGATTTTTTTGATATCCGGTAGTTTAGCAGATATATTTTCCATTAACTCATTCAATACAACGCCCAAGTCTCTTTCTTCTTTTTCTTCTGTTTTCAGCGTCCAAAAACCCTCGATAGGCTTATTTGTCAAAGGCGAAATTCGTTTTTCATTACGCGATTTACATTCTGTCGGGGCAATTCCCAATTGCTTTGTTATCGAGTGCACATCAAAATCATTATCAAAAATCATGTGCATCTCTGCATAAATTGTACAGTGATTACTCACGGATTATCTCCTCCATATCTTGCTTTATAAATTGATTACCAAAAACAAAAAGCATTGCTTTTCGCAATGCTCTTTTTTTTGGAGGCACCACCCGGAATCGGACCGGGGAATAAAGGTTTTGCAGACCTCTGCCTTACCGCTTGGCTATGGTGCCGTAAATTTGCTAATATAGTATAGCAGAAACGCATGAGTTTGTCAAGGGCTTTTAACAGTTTTCCGCAAATATTTTTGCAGCATTACAATTGATATGAGACTAAAATCGTAAAAAGCACAGGAAAAGTGATTGAAAACAGACAGAATAATCTTTTTCACAAGCAAATCTCACGGAAATGGCTCAATCGCTTCATAAAAGATTATGCCGTGACCTGCAAAAGTATGCTGAACGCAGAGACCGCTGTGCGGCGCCCTGAGGATTTGCTCGTTCGGCTTCTTCGTTACGCTTTGCTGCCGCTCTCACATATCCGCAGGGCGCATACTGCTCCTTTTTCCTCAATTGTTTTTTGAAATGTGGGTCTCACATCCTACGATAATCAATTCAAATAATACGAAGAAACCGTACATTTCTTTTTGTTCAGAATAAACATTGCCGACAAAACCATGTATGCGGCAATACCGCAATGTCCGCTGATTATATATCCGTTTCCGCGCGGATGCTTGTCTGTGCTGTATTCTATGATTCGGTTTTCCGTAAACAAAAGAAGCAACTCGTTCAGGCGGGGAAGAGCAATACCCGATTTTTCGATGAGGTCGCGTTTGGATGTAGGCGCATCACATTCCAGTGACAAAATCAGTTTTTGCCCATCCTCACTGCAAAGCTCTTTCATGATATCAATCGTCTCAGATTCAAAAACCGAAAGCTTTTTGATAAGTTTCGATTGTATAACACAAACTATGCCCTCGTCGTCCCATATTTTCGTGCCGAACGAACCGATAATGCGAAGATTCCCGTGCTTTTTGTCCTCCTCTTGTATTTTGCGATTGCCCACTTCCGCAAAATAAATTCCTTTCCACATTTTCCACAAGTCCTCGCCGAGTTCACGATGAAGATTGCCTGCGTAGCCTGCCGCATCTGCTTTTGCCCAGATAAATTCAGTGCCGAGCTGTTCTATTCTTTCAGCCACGGCATCGATATCGCCGCTTGACTCGGTTTCGAGCAGAACATCTGCGGAAATTCCGTAGATGTCGCTTATCGCTTTCAGATTAAAACAGTCCGGCAGGCAATCGCCCGATTCCCATTTTGATATTGCCTGCGGAGATATGCCTATTTTCTCGGCGACATCTTCCTGCGTCATGCCGAGTCTCTTTCTGTGATTGCGAAGCTTTTCACCAAATAATTTTTGATTCAACATATTTTTATCCTTTCTGCTTTTTTCAGATGGCCACCTTGTAATCAGATTATATCATATCGCTTTTTAAACTTGCAATAGTATTTTTGTTGAATTTTATGCGATTCTCTCTACCGTGGGTTGAATTTTCGAGATTCGTGAGCGACCGGCGGCGGAATATCTTCTCAAGCATGGCAACGAAAAACGGTCAGAATATCAAAACGCTGCCTGCCGAAACCGACAGACAGCGCCATAAAACTATATTTTTCTGAGAAACCCGAAATTTTATCCTGCGGTATTATGCATACGCTTCCACGAGGCATTTCCCCTCGAGGAATTTCGTGAAGCTTGCCCGTTCCTCCGCGGAAGCGAAGCAGGACATAGGCAAAACATATGCCATGGCATTGCTCATATAAATGTACATTGCCTTATCGCCATCGATGCAGACTCTTTGGATTGCCGAATATTTCTGCTCTGTTTTGCTCGTGGGAGTTGTTTCCGTAAAGCTTTCATCGGAAAACTCGAACGAAGATGAGGGCGAATACCCCAAGGTTCCTGCCTTATGCATCCGCTTTATCGAATTCTTTATGCTTGAAAAAAAGAAACGGGGGATGAAAAATTGCAATATCGCAGTCACGACAACCATGATTGCCGCATAAATCAGCGAAAAAGATGAAAAATCTGATACAAACATTACAGTAGCGGCGATAAGCAGCAAAAGCCCTGAAATGCTTATTCTGAATGCTTTTATCCCTTTCTTTCCGTAAGGCGATTTCATCGCATGAAACATGTTGAAATCAAGAAAATCTTTTTCCGTGAGGTTGACATCAAATCTGAATTCCATAGAAGCATCCTTTCATTGTTATTCGGAGATGCGGAAAAGCTTGCGCGCGTTTTCAGCCGTTATGTGCGCCACGGTATCAACATCGACGCCGTGCAGTTCGGCTATCTTTTCTGCGGTATAATGTATATATCCGCTGTGATTTATTTTGCCGCGCATAGGTACGGGAGCGAGATACGGCGCGTCTGTCTCTATGAGCAGGCGGTCGAGCGGGGTAGCCTTTGCCGCCTCATGAGTTTTTGCCGCGTTGGTAAAAGTCACGACGCCCGAGAAAGAGAGATACCATCCGAGTTTGATATATTCGCGCGCCATTTCGGCACTGCCGCTGTAACTGTGTATCACGCCGCGGACATCGGGATGCGCCTTTACCGTATCGAAAACATCGGCGTGCGCCTCTCTGTCATGGATTATAACGGGGATATCAAGCTCCTCGGCGAGCTTCATCTGCGCCTCGAAAAAGCGCTTCTGCACATCCTTTTCCGAGAAATCATAATGATAATCAAGCCCTATCTCGCCGATGGCGACGACTTTCTTTTCGCGGCAGAGCAGACGCAGGCGTTCCATCTCATCCTCAAGGGAGGGGAAGCGCATACATTCGCTCGGGTGTATACCCGCGCTTGCGTACATATGAGGATATCTCGCCGCCGTCTCAATGCATTTTTTTGCATCGTCATTATCTATGGCAACGCAGATTATCCCGCATATATCGGAGGCGAAAAGCTCATCTGTGAGCGCGAAATTGCCCGCCAGCTTTTCATCGGTATAATGCGCGTGTGTATCGAAAAATTTTTCCATCTTTGCTTATTTTGCGCTTGCGGCTTTTCTTGCCTCGTTATCTGCGGCGATGCGCTCGAGCATCTTCGCTTCGTCTATGCGCGCGAAAAGCACGCCTGTGTCGTTTACTTCCTTGCCTGCTTCAAGCCCGCCGAATGTTGCCGCGCATTCGATGCCGGTATTCTCGGCATTTATAGCGTGCAGAATCTTCTCGCAGGTTTCGGGCATAACGGGAGCGAGCAGAACCGCGGAAATGCGGAGCGACTCAAGCAGATTATAGATGACGGTTTTCAGCCTGTCTGCCTTGGATTCATCCTTGGCAAGCGACCACGGTGTTGTCTCGTCGACATATTTATTCGCGCGGCGGAGCAGGTCGAAAACAGAGGCGATGGCATCGGCGATATGATAGCTTTCCATATTTCCGATGAAGCCGTCGTAAGCCGCCTTTGCCGCTGCGATGAGTTCATCATCGGGTTCGCCTTTTTCCGCAGGCGCGGGGATAACGCCGCCGAAATATTTCTTTGTCATGGAAACGGTTCTCGAAACGAGATTTCCGAGGGTATTTGCAAGATCCGTATTGAAAACGGAAATTACGGATTCATAGGTGATACTGCCGTCGGAGGCATAGGGCGTCTCCGCGAGCAGATAGTAACGCACGGCATCCAGCCCGAAATAATTTACCGCATCGTCGGGATAGATGATATTACCCTTGGATTTGCTCATCTTATCGCCGCCGAAAAGAATCCACGGATGCGCGAAAATTTTCTTCGGCACAGGCTCTCCGAGAGCCATGAGAAATGCTGGCCAGTAAATCATATGGAAGCGGATGATATCCTTGCCTATGACATGGAGGTCGCAGGGCCAGTATTTCTTGTAGAGCTCGGAAGGATTTTCGGGGTCATAGCCGAGCGCGGAAATATAATTGGGCAGCGCATCGAGCCATACATAAACGACATGCTTCGGGTCAAAGGGAACGGGCACGCCCCATTTTATCGTAGAGCGCGTAACGCAGAGGTCCTGTATACCCGGCTTGATGAAATTGTTTATCATCTCTTTTTTGCGCGATTCCGGAACGGCAAAATCGGGGCATTCCTCATAGAATTTCTCTATGCGCTCCTGATATTTGCTCATTCTGAATTTATATGCTTCCTCGCTGGAATGAACAAGCGGTCTGCCGCAATCGGGGCAAACGCCGTCCGGCGCCTGAGTTTCCGTGAAATACGATTCGCACGGCACGCAGTAAAGTCCGTCATAAGTGGTTTTGTATATGTCGCCCTGCTCATAGAGCTTGGTGAAAATCTTCTGAATGCATTTCACATGCTCTTCGTCCGTAGTGCGGATGAATTTGTCGTAGCTTGCGCCCATCAGCGCCCAGATATCTTTGATTACGGCGACGACTTCGTCTACATATTCTTTCGGCGAAACGCCCTTTGCCGCGGCGAGGTCCTCTACCTTTTGCCCATGCTCGTCCGTGCCTGTGACGAAGTAGACATCATAGCCCTGCTCGCGCTTGAAGCGGGCTATCGCGTCCGAGGCGACGATATCGTAAACATTACCGATATGCGGCTTTCCCGAAGCATACGGGATAGCCGTGGTCAGATAAAATTTTCCTTTGTTTTCCATATTATTATGTCCTGCCTTTTCAGTTATTTCTTTCGTAAACAATATTGCCGGAAACGATTACTTTCTGTATTCCGAGCCGCTCGTCGCAGATGACAATATCCGCTGATTTGCCGATATCGAGCGAGCCTGTCTTATCGTAGATTCCCGCCATTTCCGCAGGGGCTTTTGTCGCGCAGAGAAGTGCTTTCTCAAGCGGAATATCGCAGAAGCGCATCAGATTCAGTATCGCCGTCGGTATATCGAGCGTACTGCCGACTATCGTGCCCGCGCTCGTGCATGCTTTCTTTCCGCGCAGAGTGAACGGAATGCCGTTCATATCGTAGTCGCCGTCGGGAAGACCTGCCGAGGGGATTGAGTCTGTTATCAGTACGAATTTATCGCCGAAGCGGAGCTTTGCATTGTATGCCGCCTCGACCGTTTCGGGCGCGAGATGAATCCCGTCGCAGATAAATTCCGCGAAAGCGGGCGTGGCAAGCGCCATGCCGGATGCGCCCGGCTCGCGATGCCTGAATTCCGACATCGCATTGAATGTATGCGTAAACGAAACGGCACCGTCGGCGAGCGCACGGCGCACCGTTTCCGCATCGGCTCCTGTGTGACCTATGCCGACGCTTCCGCCGCTGCGGACTATCTTGTTTATCACGCCCTCGCCCTTGTCGTCATGCTCGGGGGCTATCGTGAAATGCGCATGGAGCGGAGCTATGCGCTCGATAATCTGCGAGATTTCGTCAAAATGCGGCTCACGGATAAACGATTCCGTGTGGCAGCCGCGCTTTTCCTTATCTATATAAGGTCCCTCTACATGAATACCGGCGAATTTCGCGCCGCCTGAGGCACTTTTTATCGTATCTATTGCGCGGTATATCTTATCGAGAGGCGCGGTCATCACGGTTGGGTACATCGTGGTGACGCCTGTTTTCGCATATTCGACCGCGAGCGCGTTCATTTCGGATGTGTCCGCCTCCATTATGTCTATGCCCATGCGCCCGTGCGTATGCAGATCGATGAAGCCCGGGAGCACATAGGCTCCCGCCGCATCTATCGTTTTCAGTGCGATACCCTTGCCGCAGATGACATCATCGAAATAAAGCGTCCTCTCTTCAAAGGCGCATTTTTCGGTATTGTAAACCTTTCCGCCGATAATTCTTGTTTTCATAAGTATTCCTCGACTTATACACTTGTATATTATAAGTTATACAAATGTATAATATCATATTTCCAGTTTTTTCTTATATTAGTATACCATATTTTTCTGCATATTACAAGGGAATTTGCGTTTTTTCTATTTTTTCATGACCTCGGCGTAGACCTCGCTTTTGGCAAGCCCTCTGTCGGAAGCCACGGCTTTTATCGCGTCTTTTTTCGTCATGCCGAGCGAAACATAATGCTCCGTATGCTCCTCCGTGCTCATGCCCGACCAGAAAGCTTCTTCGCGTACCTCGTCTTCGGAGGCGCCCTCGAGGATAAGCACATATTCGCCGCGCGGAGCCTTTTCCTCATAGTATTTCATCGCGCCCGAGACCGTTGTGCGGATGACCTCTTCATTCAGTTTTGTCAGCTCGCGGCAGAGCGAGAGCCGCCTGTCGCCGAGCACGGCGAAGATATCGGCGAGCGTGCCGACGAGCTTGTGCGGCGCTTCATAGAGGATGACTGTGCGGCGTTCGTTTTTCAGAGCTTCGAGCGATTTTCTGCGCTCGGCTTTCGCCGTGGAGAGAAACCCCTCGAAAACAAAACGCGATGTCGGCAGTCCCGAGACGGCAAGCGCCGATACCGCGGCGCACGCGCCGGGGACTACGCATACGGGAATGCCTCTCTCGGCGCAGAGACGGACGATATCCTCCCCCGGATCGCTTATCGCGGGCATGCCTGCATCGGTTATCAGCGCACAGGAGGCACCGTCCTCTATCCTGCGGACTATCTCTTCGCCGCGTTCGCGCTTGTTATGCTCAAAGTAGCTGACCATCGGCTTTTTGATGCCGAAGTAGGCGAGCAGTCTGCCGCTGTTGCGCGTGTCTTCGGCGGCGACGAAATCCACCTCGGAGAGTGTTTTCAGCGCGCGCTCGGAAATATCGGCGAGATTGCCTATCGGTGTGCCGACGAGATAGAGCGTTTTTGCCTCGGTTTTATTTTTCTCCGTTTCGGGAGAGATATATTTTTCAGGGCTTTTTATAGAACTCATGAAAGTCTCCGTTTTCGTAAATGTATTTCATTTCATCTGTGTAATCTGCCTGCGTCATGTCATTTATACTTTTGTATATAATCAGGGGGCGCGTGGTGAAAACGCCCGCCGCGGCTCCTTTTTTGGCTTCCGCGAGCACAAGGCATGGAACATGGGAGACCGTCGGATAGACGAGGGTCAGCCGCTTCGGCTCGAGCGAATTTTCGCGCATGGCGGAGATGAGCTCGCCGAGCCTGTCCGGTCGGTAGACCGCGCAGAAAAGCCCGCCGAAGCGAAGCAGGCGCGATGCGCATGAGCAGAAATCGTATATGCTGCCGTGAAGTTCTCTGCGCGAAATTCTGTCCGCCGTGTTCTCGTTTGCCTTGCCCGAGTCCGCTTTCAGATACGGCGGATTTGAAAAAACGACGCCGTATCTGCCGTTATATTCCGCAGGGATATCGCGTATATCGGAATGCAGGATGCGCACCTTGCCGGAAAGACCGTTTTCCTCGACATTTTTCGCCGCCACGGCAAAAATATCATCCTGCAATTCAAAAGCGTCGATATCGCGCATTTTGCCCGATGAGGCGCAGAGCAGCGAGATAACACCCGAGCCCGCGCCCAGCTCGCACGCTTTTTCCTTGCAGGAGCGCATATAGGCATACAGCAGATACGCGTCCGTGCCGAAGGCAAGTGAGCCTTTTTTCTGGAAAAGAGAGAGATTTTCGTTTATTTTTTCATTATATATATCCATTTCCGCCTCACTCTCTGTTCTGACGGAATATTTCGAAAGCGATGACGGAAGCCGCCGATGCCGCCGATAGCGCCGCAGGGAAGTCCCTGCCGTAATCAAGCTCGATTATCTCATCGGCAACCTCGAGCGCCGCCTTTGTATTTCCTCTCCGCTCGCCGCCAACGGCAAGGAGCAGGGGAAATTTCAGAGCGCAATCGTAGATACTGCGGCTTTTTTCGCTCTTGTCGGCAACGGCAAATTTATATCCCGCCGCACGAAAAGCCTTTGCCGTTTCGGCGAAATCCTCGGAGACGCGCATATCAAACATTTCGGAAGCGCCGGCTGACGCGCGTGCGACTATGCCGGAAACGCCTGTCCAGTTGTGCTTCTCGAGGATGATTCCCGTCACGCCCGCCGCATAGAGCGAGCGCAGGCAGTAGCCGAAATTATAGGGGTCCTCGATGCCCTCGAGCATGACATAGAAGCCTTTTTCCGGCAGGTTTTCCGCGCTCGCCGCAGGGAAGCTTCGCGGAGAGCAGACGGTGAGAATCCCGCCGTGGCTCGTGCCGATGGCGAGCGCCTCTATTTCCTCTGCCGCAACGGGCAAAACGGGGAAGCCGTATTTATACCCCATGGCACGAAGATAAGAAAGCTCTTTGGCTCTCGATTTTCCCCGCGCCTCGTCGTATATTATCTTTTCTATTTTTCTGTCGTTCACTCCGCTTTCGGCTCCGCGTATCACGGCACGAACCGAGATCATACCCTCCATTATATCGGAGGCGGTGAATTTTTCGGCTTCCTTTTTTGCCATGCCTTATGTCCTTTACCTTGTCTTATTTTAATTCGGATATGAAATTCTTGTTTTCGCGCATACGGCTGAGCATCAGCGCGAGCTCCTCATGAGAGATGATATTCTGCGGGCGGAGCGTCCCGTCGGGATAGCCGACGATTATGCCGTATGCCACCACGCGCTTCATCGCCACACGGAAGGCTTCGTTTGTATCCTCAAAATCGGGGAAGCTTTCCGCCTTGCTGCTCGATATGTACGATGAGCAGAGTGCCGAGGCGATATATGAAGCTTCCTCACGGGAAACGCCCTCTGTCGGCGCAAAGCGGTATTCGCTTCCGTCGGCATAAAGCGGGAAGAGTCCTCTTGCCACGGCGGCGCGAACATACGGCAGATACTGCTCGCTTATCATATCGGCATCGCTTACCGGCAGCTTGTAGTTATCATATTTCTTTTCGTCTATGCCGAGATATTTCACCATGGCGCGAGCCATATATTCCCTCGTGACACCGCTCTCGGGATAGAAATATGTCTTGTCGCCCTTGGGAAAATATTCGAGCACGCCGTCCCTGCAGAGCAGGTCGATTTCGCTCTTTGCGAAGCTGTCGCCGATATCGCAAGGGGTGACATAATCGGAAGCGGTGACACCGCCGCCAAGAACGAAAATTCCGATGAGCACTATCAGCAGTGCGCCGACGAATATGCCTGAGAAAACGGGTAGATTTTTTTTCATAAATTTTTCACCTCACGAATAATATATTCTGTTTAGAATATACCACACGGAGCGCGCGAAAACGCTCACAATCGCGGGGAGAAAAATATATGTTTCGGTATTCTTTTCAGCGACCCTGTCGCATTTTGACCTGCTTTGCGAAAGCGGGCCACGATTTTTTCGATATGGTGCGCAGGCGGGTGAGAATTTCGCTTTTCTGCTCTCCCGTGAGCTTCCTTCCGCGAGAGGAAAGCTGCTGCAATTTGTCTACAGCCTGCGTGGGCTTTAAAATATTTTCATCCTTGTAAACAAAAGAAACTCTCGGCGATGTGAATACCACAAAGCCGTATACGGGCGGCGCAAAAGGCACATTTTTCAGCGCCTCCTTGACCGCGGCGGCATGCCTGTCGTTCTGAAGAAAAGGATTGCGGAAATCCAGCTCCTTTATCTCGCCCGAGCGCGTGACGGCGTTTTGACGCCATGTCTGCGCGCCCTCGGGATTTTCTATCCTGCCTATCATGCTTTTTATTTCGATGACGGCGACGCATGTGGGAAGAACGATGATATTATCTATTTCCGTATATCGCTTGCCCGCCGAGGTATAAACGGGGAGCACGGCATTTGAAATGACATTTTTCATGCCGAAATACGAGCAGAAAAGTGCCGTCGCCGCGTCCTCGGAGGCTACGCCGTAGGAGAGAATTTTCTTTCGCGCCACATATGAGCTGATGAAAAGAGACAGCTTTAAAAGTCCGTATGCCGCGAGTACAAAAACGGCACACATTATAAAAGGAATGATTTTTTCCATTTTGCAAGCCTCCCTTCTGCTTTAATATTCAGTATATCATAAAAATGTGAACATATCAAGTGATTTTCCGATTATTTATTTTGCGGCAAAATCGCTTTTTTCAATTTAACTATTGACAAATTCTGTAGGAATAGTATAATAAGTATGAAAAATCATACCAAATACATTGAGGAGGCAATATGGAAAAGAAACCGGAAAAACTGATGGATGTGGCGAAAATAGGGGCAAAAGGGCAGATTGTGATACCGAAATCCATGCGCGATATGTTCGGGCTTCGCCCGGGAGATACGCTTCTGTTGCTTGCGGATGAAAGTCGCGGCATCGCCATGAACAAGCTGGATTCCATAACGGATGCCGTGGAAAAAGCGATGATGGGCGAGCCTACGGCAGATGACAAAAGGTTTGCCGCAGAGCTGAAAACCGTCGTCGAGAATAACATTACGACGGTGGAGGACGAAAAGCGGTTTGCCGACGAATTCAGAGCACTTTCAAAGGAGGAAGAAAAATGACGGCGATAGAAACATCGGCACTGACGAAAAAATATAAGGACTTGACGGCGGTAAACGCGCTTGACCTCGCGATAGACGAGGGCGAGCTCTTCGCTCTGCTCGGAGTAAACGGCGCGGGCAAATCCACGCTTATAAAAATGCTTTCGTGCCTTGCGGAGCCGACTTCGGGAGACGCGAAGATATTCGGGCACAGCATAATAACGGAAGCTCACGAGGTAAAAAAGCTGATAAATGTATCTCCGCAGGAGACGGCTGTCGCGCCGAACCTCTCGGTGCGCGAAAATCTGGAATTTATCGCGGGCATCTACGGCGCAAAAAATCCGTGGGAAAGCGCTTCCCGCGAGATAGAGGAGATGGGGCTTTCTTCCGTCGCGGGCAAGAAAGCAAAAACGCTCTCGGGCGGCTGGCAGAGGCGACTCAGCATTGCGATGGCTCTGATATCGGAGCCGAAGCTGCTCTTCCTCGATGAGCCGACGCTGGGGCTTGATGTCATCGCAAGGCGCGAACTGTGGAGCGTGATAAAAAAGCTGCGCAGTCGCACGACGGTCATACTCACGACGCATTATCTCGAGGAAGCGGAGAGCCTCTCGGACAGAATAGGTATAATGTCGCATGGGTCGCTTGTCGCCTGCGGCACGGCAGAGGAACTGGTCGCTCTCTCGGGCAATGGGAATTTCGAGGATGCTTTCGTTGCACTGGCGGGAGGTGAAAACGCATGAAGAGAATGTTTGCTTTTTCAAAGAGAAATGCAAAGGAGATACTGCGCGACGGGGTTACGCTCTTTTTCGGCATAGCTTTTCCGCTGATACTTCTGCTGCTCATGACAGCCATTCAGGCGAATATTCCTGTTGAGATTTATAATATCGACAGGCTCGCGCCGGGTGTTGCCGCTTTCGGACTGTGTTTTCTTTCACTTTTCTCGGCGATGCTTATCTCCAAGGACAGGACAACATCGTTTCTTATGAGGCTTTATTCCTCGCCGATGACGCCTGCGGATTTCATCCTCGGTTATACATTGCCGCTCGTGCCGATGGGCATAGTGCAGAGCGCCGTATGCTTCTTCGTGGCAACGATATTCAGACTTCCCGCGAGTGTGAATATCCTGCTTGCGATAGTCGTGCTTATCCCCTCGGCTTTGCTCTATATCGCAATAGGGCTGCTCTGCGGAAGCCTGATGAACGACAAGCAGGTGGGCGGCATATGCGGCGCACTGCTGACGAATGTTTCGGGTTGGCTCTCGGGTGTCTGGTTTGACCTCGAACTTGTGGGCGGCGCTTTTGAAAAGATAGCTGGTGCGCTTCCGTTTGTGCATGCCGCCGATGCCGCAAGAGCCGCGATAGCTGGCGATTATGCCGCCATCCCAATGCATATAGCCGTCGTGCTTGCATACGCGGTCGTGATATACATACTTGCGGTCGTGGTTTTCAGAAAAAAGATGAAAATGTGAGCTTGTGAAAATAAATCACAGTGTTGTGTATGATTTACACAACACTGTGATTTTTTTACACACAGAGGAGAGAGGTTCTTTATGATTTTATAGGGGGCGTCGCCGAGACAGGGTGGTTGATGTTTTGGTGCGGGTATGCGTGCGAACATAGAGAGATGAGGTTTATTTTGTCAATATACTGTAGTAACACCTCATCCACCGCTACCGCGGTCCCCCTTCTCCCGCAGGAGAAGGTTCTCTAAACCCATCAGCCAAATTTCATACACATTTTTGTACTTCAACATTCGGTGAAAGTTGTCAAAGACAGGTATGCGCAATTTTGTTTTGAGAAAAGCACGGTGTATCGCCAGCCTTCTCCAGTGGGGAATTGACCGATTTGCGGAGCAAACTCGGTCGGCGT